>JADCDC010000046.1 GCA_020252385.1 Aestuariivirga sp. | reverse complement strand
GCAGCCCATTCCCGTGGTGCGCGCATTGGGGATCGTGAAGCGCGCGGCGGCGGAGACCAACATGGCGCTGGGCCGCCTCGACAAGCAGATCGGCGACACCATCGTCAAGGCCGCGCAGGAGGTGATCGACGGCAAGCTCGACGAGCACTTCCCGCTCGTCGTCTGGCAGACGGGCTCGGGCACCCAGTCCAACATGAACGCCAATGAGGTGATCTCGAACCGGGCGATCGAGATGATGGGGGGCGTCATGGGCTCGAAGAAGCCCGTGCACCCCAACGACCACGTCAACATGAGCCAGTCGTCGAACGACACCTACCCCACCGCCATGCACATCGCCTGCGCGGAGGAGGTGCAGCACCGGCTGCTGCCCGCCCTCCACCACCTGCACCGTGCGCTCGACGCCAAGGCGAAGCAGTGGGCCCACATCATCAAGATCCGCCGCACCCACACGCAGGATGCCACCCCCCTGACGCTCGGCCAGGAGTTCTCGGGCTATGCCCAGCAGGTCGCGAACGGCATCAAGCGCATCGAGATGACGATGCCGATGCTGATGGAACTCGCCCAGGGCGGAACGGCGGTGGGCACCGGCCTCAACGCGCCCGTGGGCTTCGCCGAGATGGTGGCGGAGCGCATCGCGGCGATCACCGGCATGCCCTTCACCTCCGCCCCCAACAAGTTCGAGGCACTCGCCGCGCATGACGCGATGGTGATGAGCCACGGCGCCATCAACACCGTTGCCGTGTCGCTGTTCAAGATCGCCAACGACATCCGCCTTCTGGGCTCGGGCCCGCGCTCCGGCCTCGGCGAACTCTCGCTGCCTGAGAACGAGCCCGGCTCCTCGATCATGCCGGGCAAGGTCAACCCCACCCAGTGCGAGGCGCTGACCATGGTCTGCGTCCGGGTGTTCGGCAACCAGGCGGCCTTGAGCTTCGCAGGATCCCAGGGACATTTCGAGCTCAACGTCTACAACCCGGTGATGGCCTACAATTTCCTCCAGTCGGTGCGCCTCATCGCCGATGCGTCGGTGAGCTTCACCGACAATTGCGTGGTGGGGATCGAGGCGCGCGAGGACAACATCCGCGAGGCGCTCGAGCGCTCGCTGATGCTGGTGACGGCACTCGCCCCCAAATATGGCTATGACCGCGCCGCGAAGATCGCCAAGACAGCGCACAAGAACGGCACCACGCTGCGCGAGGAGGCGGTGAAGGACGGGATCGATGCGGCGGATTTCGACGCCATCGTGCGCCCCGAGGACATGATCGGGCCGAAGTGATGGGCGACGTCCTCAGCCTCAAGCTCCACCGCAAGCGCAAGGCCCGCGCCGAGAAGGAGGCGGCGGCCGAGCAGAACCGCGCCGACTTCGGGCGCAGCCGCGAGGAGAAGGCACTGACGGAAGCCCGCAACGAGAAGGCGGTCAAGGATCTCGACGCGCACAAGCGCGAGGAGTGACATCGCGTTCGCCGCATCTATCTTCCCCCTCGCCCCCACGCATGTGGGGGAGAGGGAGGGGTGAGGGGGTGGTGCCGCGCGTGAAGTCTCAACAGCGGGACTCGCTGGACGACCCCCTCACCCTGCCCTCTCCCCCACCTTCGTGGGGGAGAGGAATAATCTAGGGGTGGAGTGACACAAGGACTCGAGAGAGAGGAACAATGCCCAAGGACCTGAAGCGGTCGCTGACCATCGCCGGGCACCGGACGTCTCTGTCGCTTGAGCCCGAGTTCTGGGAGGCGCTGCGCAAGGCGGCGGACGCGCGGGGCGTTTCGGTGTCTGCCCTGGTGAGCGAGATCGACCAGGGGCGCGGTGGGCGCAACCTGTCAGGCGCGGTCCGGGTGTGGCTGCTGAAGGACCTCGAAAGCCTATTGCGAGGGCGATGAGGCAGGCGGCGCCGAGATCACCACTGGCGCGCCTGGGGGCTTGACGAGGATGACGGGGCCGACCGGCTCCTTCTTGCGTTGCGGCTGAGGCTGAGGCTTCGGCCTGGCAGGCGCCTCGGCGGAGGCGTTGACCGGCTTCTCCGCCGCCGGGTTCTCGGCAAGCCGCGCGAGGCGCCGCCAGACGCGCAGTTCGCGCTGCCGCTGGCGCAACTCGGCGCGGTTGATCTCGGCATTGGCGGCGCGCTCCGCCTCGATCTCGCGGCGCAGGCGGTCGGCGGCGGCGACCTGCATCTCGGCATGCACCTTGAGTTCGCGCCGCCTGAGGATGAGTTCGTCGCGCTGTGCGTAATGGGCCTGGAGCCGGGCCTCGTCCTCCAGCCGCTGCTGGTCCTCGATCTCGGCAAGGCGCTGCTGCTCCTGCTGCAGGCGCTCGAGTTCGTCGATCCCCTGCTGCATGATGGTGACGCCGAGCGCCGTCGACAGCGCGGAATTGTCCTCCGAGCGCGCCAGCATGTCAGGTGGGCCGACATAGGAAATGCTCATCGGCGGCAGCGACTCGCGCTGCTTGAGCCTGAGGCCGATGTCGATGTCGATCTGGCCCAGCGCCAGCTCACCCAGCGCCTTCACCTCGATGTCGGCCTCCGCGTCCTGGTGGGTGACCGGATCGAAGCTCACCTGCCCGTCGGCAACGGCGATCCGGCCTGCGGCAGCGCCGATGTCGAGGCCGCCGCCGCTGCGCAAAGCATCGAACAGCTGGGTGATGCCCGCGGCGTCCTTGGCAGATGTGAGTGCTTCGGAGAAGGCGGCGGGGGTGAGGCCCGGCAGGCTGAGGTTCTCGAGCTTATAGCTGCCGGTTCCCTTCACCGCGGCAAGGGCGCCCGCGGG
>JADCDC010000459.1 GCA_020252385.1 Aestuariivirga sp. | reverse complement strand
GAGGATTGTCTTGGTCGTCCAGTCTTCCGTCCGCCGCCAGAGGTCCGCCACCTCGCGCTGGGCCGCGGCATAGGCGGCGAAGTCGGTCGCCACCATGAACCAGTCGCCGTGCTCGAGCGAGTCGATGATCGGCCGGTAGCGATCCCTGTCCTCGGGCGAGAACACGCCGGAGCCCAGGGCGGCGAGCACGTCCCGGAGGTCGGGTGTGGCCTCGATTGTGGCGCGGGCGTCGTTGCCCTTGCGCCGGCGCTCCTCCACCTGCTCCGCGGTCAGCCCGAAGATCACGATGTTGTCGCGGCCCACCTGCTCCATGATCTCGACATTCGCGCCATCGAGCGTGCCGATGGTCATGGCGCCGTTCAGCGCGAACTTCATGTTGCCGGTGCCCGAGGCCTCCATGCCCGCCGTCGAGATCTGCTCCGAGAGGTCGGCTGCGGGCACGATCACCTCGGCGAGGCTCACATTGTAGTTGGGGATGAACACCACCTTGAGCAGGCCCCGGATGGCGGGATCGTGGTTGACGACCTGCGCCACGTCATTGGCGAGCTTGATGATGAGCTTGGCCTGCGCATAGCTGGGTGCTGCCTTTCCGGCGAAGATCTTGACGCGCGGCACCCAGGGCCTGTCCGGATGGGCGCGCATGGCGTTGTAGAGCGCGATGGTTTCGAGGATGTTGAGAAGCTGCCGCTTGTACTCGTGGATGCGCTTCACCTGCACGTCGAACATGGCCGCGGGATCGACCTTGACGCCCATGCGCGCGGCGATGAGGTTCGAAAGCTCCTCCTTGTTGTGCCGCTTGATGGCGGAGAAGCGCTGGCGGAACGCGGCGTCCGATACGAAGGGGCGCGCCTCGGAGAGCCGCGATGCGTCGTCGAGCACCGATTGGCCGATGCTCTCGTTCAGCAGCGCGGCGAGCTTCGGGTTGGCGCCCAGGAGCCAGCGCCGCGGCGTGATGCCGTTGGTCTTGTTGTTGATGCGGCCCGGATAGAGCGTATTGAGATCGCGGAACACGCTCTGCTTCATCAGCGAGGTGTGGAGCGCCGACACGCCGTTGACCGAATGCGAGCCCGCGAAGGCGAGTTGGCCCATGCGCACGCGCCGCCCGTTGTGCTCATCGATGAGCGACACCGAGGCGAGGAACTCGGTGGTGCAGTCCGGCCGCTTCTGCGCGTCGGCGATCAGCCTGGCATTGATCTGGTAGATGATCTGCATGTGCCGCGGCAGCAAGTGCTCGAAGAGATGCACGGGCCAGCTTTCCAGCGCCTCCGGCAGCAGCGTGTGGTTGGTGTAGCCGATCGAGCCCCGGGTGATGTCCCAGGCCTCGTCCCAGTCGAAGCCGTGGTTGTCGACCAGAAGGCGCATGAGTTCCGCCACCGCCACGGCCGGGTGTGTGTCGTTGAGCTGGATCGCGACCTTCTCCGCCAGCGAATGCACCTCGCCATATTGCTGCATGTGGCGGCGGATGATGTCCTGCAGCGAGGCGGAGGTGAAGAAATACTCCTGGCGCAAGCGCAGCTCCTGGCCCGCGGGTGTGGAGTCGGCAGGATAGAGCACGCGGGTGATGATCTCGGCCTTGTTGCTCTCCGCAAGGGCTGCCGCATAGTCGCCGCTGTTGAAGGCGTCGAGGCGGATCGGGTCGACGGCGCGCGCCGTCCAGAGCCGGAGCGTGTTGACGCGCTTGCCGCGCCAGCCGACGATCGGCGTGTCGCAGGCGGAGGCGACGAGCTTCTCCGCCGGCTTCCAGCGCCGCTGCTGCTTGTTGCCGATCTCGATGCCGGACACGACCTGCCCGCCGAAGCCGATCTCATAGGCCGCCTCGCGCCGCCCGAACTCCCACGGGTTGCCATGTTCCAGCCAGTTCTCCGGCAGTTCCACCTGCCAGCCGTCCTTCATCTTCTGGCGGAACAGGCCGTGGTTGTAGCGGATGCCATAGCCATAGGCGGGAATGCCGAGGCTTGCCATGCTCTCCATGAAGCAGGCGGCGAGCCGCCCGAGGCCGCCGTTGCCGAGGGCCGCGTCAGGCTCCAGCGCCTCGACCAGGTCGATGTCGACGTTGAGGCCCTGGAGCGCCTGGGTGAAAGCCTCCTTGAGTTCCAGATTGCTCATCGCATCCCGCAGCAGCCGGCCGATCAGGAACTCGAGCGACAGGTAGTAGACGCGCTTCGCCTTGGCCTGGTAGGCGGCCTTGGTTGATTGCATCCAGCGGTCGATGATGCGGTCGCGGAGCGCCAGCACGGTGGCGTTGAGCCAGTCATGGCGCTTGGCCACGGCGGGATCCTTGCCGACCGAATAGGCAAGCTTCTCGAGGATTTGGGCGCGGATGGTGTCGGGATCGGTGGCGCGCGGTGCTGGCTTGATCATGTCTGGCTCTTTGGGGTCCGTCTCACGAAGGGGTCGCCGACGGGAGGCGGTCGGGGATCGATATCCAATATACTGAGGCAATAATAAATCAGTCGGATTGATTTATACAAGGCCCATCTTGGGTTGAATACGCCGTCGTCTCAGGCCTGGCTCAACGCCATGGTGGCCACGGCGCCGACGATCATCACCAGCCCCACCCATTGCCCGGGCGAGACCTTCTCCTTCAGGAAAATCATGGCGAGGATCACGGACAGGGCTCCGTAGGCCGAAATGCCGACGCCGGCGAATTCCTTGCCCGGCAGGTGTCCGGAGGCATTGATGGCGATCACGCCCAGGACGTCGAGGCCGCCCATGATGAAGATGCCCTTCCAGTGCCGCCCGGTGAGCGGCGTGTACTTGCGCTCCCCCAGCAGCATGAAGGGCAGGATGGTGACAAGCGCCGTGGCGCGGGAGAGCCATGTAGCCTCGATCTCGCCCACCGTCACGGCGGCCTGCTGCCCCAGCACGATCGAGGAGGAATAGCCCAGCACCGCCAGGGCAGCGAAGAACAGCAGTGTGGGCATCTTGCCGGGCTCCACCGCGTTGATGCCGCCATCCTCGGTGCCCGAGCGCGCCACGATGATGGCGCCGACGAGCGTTGCCGCCACGCAGCCCCACTGCAGCAGTGTGGGTTCGAGACCGTTCAGCACGCCCCACAGCACGGCCAGCACGGGGTAGCCCGCGGTGATCGGCCCAACGAGCGAGATCGGCCCGAGGCTGAAGGCCTTGAACAGCCCGCCCACGCCCAGGCCATAGGCGAGGCCGAGCAGGAAGCCGGACATCAGCTGTTCCCACGAGGCGTTCCAGATCGCGCCGTCATAGAGCACGTAGAAGGAGAGCAGGATGCCGCCCGACACCATGACGAGCGCTGCCATGCGGAAGGCGCCGATCTCGGCGGCCATCATGCGGGCGATGAGGTCGTGAACCGACCAGCACAGCGCGGCGAACACGCCAAACAGCACGGCAAACATCGGTCCGGAACATCCCCCTCGTCTGGCGGGCCGAAGCCCGCGCGAAGCTATACAGCACGGCGCGCGCCGGGCCGGAACTGCAAAAGCGCCCGCCTGACGTTTCCGGCACAAAAAGCGGCAGATTGGGTTATGCTCGAAGCCTTAACCCATGCTTGGAAGCGCGCATGTTCCTGTCCGTCTTCGACATGTTCAAGATCGGGATCGGCCCGTCGAGTTCCCACACGGTGGGGCCGATGGTGGCTGCCCGCCGTTTCCTCGAGAAGGCGGCCGCCGCCTCGCTGCCGCAGACGGGCCGCCTCACCGTCACGCTGCATGGCTCGCTTGCCTTCACCGGAAAGGGGCACGGCACCGACCGTGCCGTCGTCCTTGGCCTTGCGGGCGAGACGCCACAGGGCATGGATCCCGACCGGGTTGACGAGGTGCTCCGCCAGATGGCGGAACGCGGCAGCCTGCTGATCGCGCCGGGGCATGCCGTGGCCTTCGATCCGGCGCGCGACGTGATCTTCGATTTCGGCCCGGCGCTGAAAGGCCACGCCAATGGCATCGTCTTCCGCATCCTCGACGACGACAACAACTGCCTTCTCGGCGAGACGTACTTCTCGATCGGCGGCGGCTTCGTGCAGACGGAGGCGGAGCGCGCCGCCTCGCTCGCCGCCGGAAAGGCCGAGAAGCCTTCCGTCGACGTGCCCTATCCCTTCCGCACCGCTGCGGAGATGCTGGAGATGGGCCGCCGCTCCGGCCTCACCATCGTGGAGATGAAGCGCGCCAACGAGTGCGCCGCCCAGAGCGAGGAAGAACTCGACGCCGGCCTCGACCGCATCTGGGCCGCCATGCGCGATTGCATGAACCGCGGCCTCGCCGTGACCGGCACCTTGCCCGGCGGCCTCAGGATCAAGCGCCGCGCTGCGGAAATCCATGCCAAGCTGAAGCAGGAGCAGGGCAACAACGCCATCCAGCCGCACCAGCTCATGGACTGGCTCTCGGTCTATGCCATGGCGGTGAACGAGGAGAATGCCGCCGGTGGCCGCGTCGTCACCGCGCCCACCAATGGCGCGGCGGGCGTCATACCGGCCACCATCCGCTACTATCTCGATCATTGCCTGGGTGCCGACCAGCAGGGCATCCGCAGCTTCCTCCTCGCGGCGGCGGCGATCGGCGGCCTCATCAAGCACAATGCCTCGATCTCGGGTGCGGAGGTGGGCTGCCAGGGCGAGGTCGGTTCCGCCTCCGCCATGGCCGCTGCCGGCCTCTGCGCGGCCTTGGGCGGCACCAACGAGCAGGTGGAGAACGCCGCCGAGATTGCGCTTGAGCATCACCTGGGCATGACGTGTGATCCGGTGGGCGGCCTCGTCCAGGTGCCCTGCATCGAGCGCAACGCCTTCGGCGCGGTCAAGGCGGTGACGGCGGCCTCCCTGGCACTCAGGGGCGATGGCACGCATTTCGTGCCGCTCGACACCTGTGTGGAGACCATGCGCCAGACCGGCCTCGACATGAGCGAGCGCTACAAGGAGACCTCGACCGGCGGCCTTGCGGTGAACGTCGTGGAGTGCTGAACTCCGGCGCATGCCGCAGTTCTCCCCACCGCTTGGCGACCATCTCTTCTGCCTCTACGACCTGCTCAGCTTCGATCATTCGCTTCCCGGCTCCGAGGGCCTCTCGCGCGATGTGATCGAGGCGGTGCTCGTCCAGTCCGCGCGCTTCTGCACGGATGTGGTCCATCCGCTGAACCGCAGTGCCGATGAGGAGGGCGTTCATTTCGACAGCGGACGCGTGACCACGCCCCAGGGCTTCCGGGACGCCTATGCGAAGCTCGTCGCGGGCGGCTGGCCGGCGCTCACCGCAAGGCCCGAACATGGCGGACAGGGCATGCCGCACATGGTCAACATCCTGTTCGAGGAGATGCTGAACGGCGCCTGCCTCGCCTTCGGCCTGTTCCCCGGCCTGACACGCGGCGCCTATGTGCTTCTCAATGATTATGGCTCGGCGAAGCAGAAGGCGCTCTACGGGCCGAAGCTGGCGAGCGGCGAATGGGCGGGCTCCATGTGCCTGACCGAGGCGCATTGCGGCACCGACCTTGGCCTTCTCCGCACGCAGGCCCTGCCGCGGGAGGATGGCAGCTTCGCGCTCTCGGGCACCAAGATCTTCATCTCGGCCGGCGAGCACGACCTCACCCCCAACATCGTCTATTTCGTGCTGGCGCGGCTTCCGGATGCGCCGAAAGGCTCGAAAGGCATCAGCCTGTTCCTCGTGCCGAAATTTCTGGTGACTGAGGATGGCGCACTGGGGCCCCGCAACGGCATCTCCTGCGGCGCGGTCGAGCACAAGATGGGCATCCACGGCTGCCCCACCTGCGTCATGAATCTCGATGGTGCGGTGGGCTGGCTCGTGGGCGAGCCGCACCAGGGCCTCAAGGCGATGTTCTCGATGATGAACGCGGAGCGGATCGCCGTCGGCATCCACGGTCTCGCCATTGCCGAGGCCTCCTACCAGAACGCGGTGGCCTATGCGCGTGAGCGGCTGCAGGGCCGTGCCCCGTCCGGACCGCGTGCGCCGCAGAAGGAGGCGGACCCGATCATCGTCCACCCGGACGTGCGCCGCATGCTGATGACGCAGAGAGCGCTGACCGAGGGCTGCCGCATGCTGGCGCTGTGGACCGCACAGGCACTCGACCTGTCGGAACGCCACCCGGAGGCGGATGTCCGCCAGCGCGCCGCCGACATGGTGGCGCTGCTGACGCCCGTGGTGAAGGCCTTCCTCACCGACTGCGGATCGGACGTCGCCAATCTCGGCGTGCAGATCCTGGGTGGCCACGGCTTCATCCGCGCCAACGGCCAGGAACAATTCGTGCGCGACGTGCGCATCACCCAGATCTACGAGGGCACCAACGGCATCCAGGCGATGGACCTGCTCGGCCGCAAGGTGCTGCATCTGGATCTGTTCGCAAGCTTCGCTGAGCCCGTCACGGCCTTCGTGAGCGCCCACGAGGATGATGACGCTCTCGCCGATTTCGTCGCCCCGCTCGCGGCCTCATTCGACCTGCTGGACGACGCGACACGGCTCGTCCGGGCGCGCCGGGCGCCGGATGAGGCGGGTGCCGCCGCCGTCGACTACCTCCGCCTCTTCGCGCTGACCGCGCTGGCCTATCTCTGGGCCCGTGCCGCGAAGGCGTCACTCAACAGGGGCAACGAGGACTTCCACCGCGCCAAGCTTGCCACCGCGCGCTTCTTCATGCAGCGCATCCTGCCCGATACCGCCTCGCTGCACGCCAGGATCGCCGCCGGCGCTGCCCCGGTGATGGAGCTGGATGAGGCGATGTTCTAGACGAGACCTCGCAGATACTTGACCAGCCCCGCCGTCGAGGAATCGAGTCCCGCCGTTCCCTGCTTCCCCTCGATGACCGGCTGCAGTCCCGTCGCCAGTTCCTTGCCGAGTTCCACGCCCCACTGGTCGAAGGCGTTGATGTTCCAGATCGCGGCCTCCACGAACACGCGGTGTTCATAGAGCGCGATGAGGCGGCCCAGCGTGAACGGGTCGAGCGTGCGGTAGGCGAGCGTCAGGGACGGGCGGTTGCCGGTGAAGACGCGGTGCGGGGCGAGGGCCTTCGCCTCCGCCTTGCTCTTGCCCATGGCGAGGAGCTGCGCCTCCGCCTCCTTCAGCGTGCGTCCCCGCATCAGCGCCTGGGATTGCGCAAGGCAATTGGCGATGAGCAGCGCGTGGTGTTCGTCCATGCCCGTCTCATGCGCTTCCGCCGCGATCAGGAATTCGACGGGGATGATGCCCGTGCCCTGGTGCAGGAGCTGGAAGAAGGCGTGCTGTCCGTTGGTGCCGGGCTCGCCCCACACGATGGGCCCCGTCTCGCCCTTCACGGGCTTGCCGTCCTTGCTCACGCGCTTGCCGTTTGACTCCATGTCGAGCTGCTGGAGATAGGCGGGGAAGCGCGACAGGCGCTGGTCGTAAGGGATGATGGCGCGCGAGGGGAGGCCACAGACATTGCGGTGCCACACACCGAGCAGGCCCATCAGCATGGGAAGGTTCTGGAGCACCGGCGCCTCGCGGAAGTGGCGGTCCATCGCATGGCCGCCCTCGAGGAAGCGGATGAAGTTCTGCGGGCCGATGGCGATCATCAAGGGCAGGCCGATGGCGGACCAGATCGAATAGCGCCCGCCCACCCAGTCCCAGAAGCCGAAGATACGGTCCTCCGAAATGCCGAAGGCCTTGACCTTGGGGATGGCGGTCGAGATCGCCGCGAAGTGTTCGCCCACCTTCTTCTCGCCGAGCTTTCCGGCAACCCAGCGGCGCGCCGTCTGGGCGTTGGTCATGGTCTCGATGGTGGTGAAGGTCTTGGACGCGATGAGGAACAGCGTCGTCTCGGGCTTCAGCAGCTTCAGCGTATCGGCGATATGGGCGCCATCGACGTTCGAGACGTAGTGAAGCCGCGGCCCGTCATGGTAGGGCGCCAGCGCCAGCGTCGTCATGGCGGGCCCGAGGTCGGAGCCGCCGATGCCGATGTTGACGACATCGGTGATCTTCGACCTGCGCACCTCATCGGCGAAACCCGCCATGGCGGCGAGCACACCGTTCACATCGGGCATCACGTCACGGCCCCCCACCATGACGGCTGAGTTGGCGCGGTTGCGGAGTGCTGTGTGGAGGACGGCGCGCTGCTCGGTCGTGTTGATGAGGGCGCCCTCGAACATGCGGTCACGCTTTCCCTCGACTTCGCAGGCCCGGGCGAGCTGGCCGAGCAGCGTCATCGTGCGCGCGTTCACGGCACATTTGGAGTAGTCGAGCAGCAGGTCCTCGCTTTTCGCGGAGAATGCCGCAAAGCGCTGCGGATCGCGCTCGAAGGCGCGCCGCATGTTGGCGGGAGCACCCTTCTTGAGGTGAGCCTTCAGGTCTGCAAGCACTTTGCGGCTGTCGGCCTTTGCCATG
>JADCDC010000458.1 GCA_020252385.1 Aestuariivirga sp. | reverse complement strand
TCTATGTGAGGAGGCGCCAGCTCACCTGGCTCGACCGGGCGAGCGCCTTCCGCGTGCGCTTCGCCATGCGCGCTTCCGCCGTGCTGTTCCTCGGCATGGTGGTGGCCACCGGGCTCGTGCGCGGCGACTACCTGAACTACGAGGGCAGCCAATGGCTGAAGCTGCCGGGCAAGGCGGCGGGACTCGTCGGCATGGCGGCCGAGGACATCTCGATCACCGGTCTTGAGCATCATGAGCCGCAGCAGCTTCTGGCGGCGATCGGCGTCGACCCCGGGGGCTCGCTCATCGGTTTCGATGCGGGCCATGCCCGGCGGATTCTCGAAGGCCTCGACTGGGTCGAAGCCGCCAAGGTGCAGCGGCTGTTCCCCAACCAGCTGGCGATCGAGGTTCGCGAGCGCGAGCCCTTCGCCATCTGGCAGCGCGGCAACGCCTACTACGTGATCGACAGGTCGGGTTCGGCGATGAGCGGGCTTGCCGCCTCGGAACTCGTCCGCCTGCCGCTGGTGACGGGCGAGGGCGCCAACACGGCGGCGGCCGATCTCATTAACCAACTTGCAGCCTATCCCGACATAGTGTTGCAGGTGAAGGCGGCCGCGCGCGTGGGCAAGCGCCGCTGGACGCTCTACCTCGACAGCGGCATCACCGTGCAGTTGCCGGAGAAGGGCTGGCAGGAGGCGCTCGCCATGGCGGACGAGCTGAACCGGACGCAGCGGCTCCTGTCTCGCGGCATCCGCTCGGTCGACCTCCGGCTCGCCGGCCGGGTCATCGTCGAGGTGGCGGAGCTCGAGGCGGCAACGCCCGAGGACGGAACGAAGAAGGCGGCGTCCGGAACCAATTAGGCGAGGGGCCCGCGCAAGGGATTGTGTGGGGGTTGGCGTAGATGACGGTGGTGCAGTTTCAGGGCAAGGGTGGCGCCAAGCCGCCGGCGGTCGCCAAGGGCGGCCTGATCGCCGCCCTCGACATCGGCTCGACGAAGATCTGCTGCCTCATCGCCGAGGCCGTGCCCGCCAAGCACCGCAGTTCCGAGAGCGAGGAGAAGTTCAGCCTCAAGGTCCTGGGCGTCGGCCACCAGCTGTCGCGCGGGGTGCGCACCGGCTCGATCATCAACGTCGAGGAGGCCGAGCGCGCCATCCGGCTTGCCGTCGACGCGGCCGAGCGCATGGCGCAGCGCACCATCAACGACGTCTACGTCAATGTGTCGGGCGGGCGTCCGCAGTCGCGCCTCCATACCGGCACCGCCGCGGTGGCGAGCGGGCAGGTGGAGCCGCGCGACATGGACAGGGCGCTTGACGCAGCACTCGCGCAGGTCGATCCCGGCCGCCGCAGCATCCTGCACCTGGCGCCGCTCCAGTATCAGCTCGACGACGCCAAGGGCGTGAAGGATCCTACGGGCATGTATGGCGAGACGCTGGCGCTCGACCTCGGCGTCGTCACGGTGGAATCGCCCCATCTCAAGAACCTGGCGCTCGCGGTGGAGCGGGCGCACCTGTCGATCGCGGGCTTCGTGATCGCACCCTATGCCGCGGCCCGCGCGGTGCTTGCCGAAGACGAGAAGACGCTGGGCGTCACCGTCATCGACATGGGCGGCGCCACCACGAGCTTCGCCGTGTTCCACGAGAACAGCCTGGTGACGGCGGACGTGGTGCCGATCGGCGGCCAGCACATCACCAACGACATCGCCCGCGGCCTGTCCACCACCATCGCCCATGCCGAGCGCATGAAGACCCTGTGGGGTTCGGCGCTGGCCAGCGCCGTCGACGAGCGCGAGATGATTTCCGTTCCACTGCTCGGCGAGCGCGGCGTCGACACCGTGCAGCAGGTGCCGAAGTCGATGCTGACCGGTATCATCCGGCCGCGCCTCGAGGAAACCTTCGAGTTGCTGCGCGCCAAGCTCGAGGCCTCGGGATGCCTGCACCTCGCCGGCCGCCGCCTCGTCCTCACCGGCGGTGCGAGCCAGCTGAACGGGGTTCCCGAAATGGCCGCCCAGTGGCTCGACGGCCAGGTGCGCATGGGCTCGCCCGCGCATGTGCAGGGCATGCCGGAGAGCACCCACTCGCCGGGCTTTGCGGTCTGCGCCGGGCTTCTCAACTATGCCTTGAAGCCCGACACCCATTACGCGCTGCCCAAGGCCAAGGCCGATGCCGTGGCGCGCGCCCAGTCGGGCTATGTCTGGCGCATGGGACGCTGGATCGCCGAGAGCTTCTGACGCTTCGTCAGGGCGCGATTGCGCCCCGGGGTCCAAGGCGCTATATGCGCGTCCTCCATGTTGACGCTTGAACTTCTGCTGGTCCTGGGCCTTGTGCTGCTGAATGGCGTGCTGGCCATGTCGGAGCTGGCAATCGTCTCCTCGCGCCCCGGCCGCCTCAAGGCCATGGCCGACAGGGGGGTGCCCGGTGCGCGCACGGCGCTCATGCTGTCGGAAAGCCCCGGCCGCTTCCTCTCCACCGTGCAGGTCGGCATCACCCTCGTCGGCATCCTGGCCGGCGCCTTTTCCGGCGCGGCGCTGGGCGAGAGACTGTCCAACTGGTTCGAGGGCCTCGGCATGGAGGCCGATTATGCCGAGCCCATTGGCTTCCTGCTGGTCGTCGCCGCCATCACCTATGTCTCGCTGGTGATCGGCGAACTGGTGCCGAAGCAGATCGCCCTCAAGAACCCGGAGGGGATCGCCTGCCGCGTCGCCTATACCATGAACCTCCTCTCGCGCCTGGCGGCTCCCTTCGTCTGGCTGCTCGACGGCTCCAGCCGCCTGCTGATCAGGCTGCTCGGCCTCAAGGAGTCGAGCGAGGCCACGGTCACCGACGAGGAAATCAAGTCGCTGATCGCGGAGGCGGAATCGGCCGGCGTCATCGAAAGCGGCGAGCGCGACATGATCG
>JADCDC010000457.1 GCA_020252385.1 Aestuariivirga sp. | reverse complement strand
TCGTGGAACTCCACGACGTGCCGCCGATGCGCACCGTGCTCGACTACCTGCGCCTCGAGGAGCGTGCGCGCGGCACCAAGGAAGGCTGCAACGAGGGCGACTGCGGCGCCTGCACCGTGGCGCTGGGCAGCCTCAAGGACGGCCGGCTGGTCTATGAGCCAGTCAACGCCTGCATCCTGCTGGTGGGCCAGCTTCACGGCAAGGAACTGGTAAGCGTCGATGACCTGTCCGGCGAGGGTCAGCTTCATCCGGTTCAGCAGGCGCTCGTCGACACGCACGGCTCGCAGTGCGGCTTCTGCACGCCGGGTTTCGTGATGTCGCTGTTCACCCTCTATCATCAGGGCAGCGCGCCGACGCGGGACCAGATCGCCACCCATGTGGCGGGAAACCTCTGCCGCTGCACCGGCTACCGGCCGATCATCGATGCGGGCCTTGCCTCCTGCAGCGGAAGCCCTGCGGACCGCTGGGCCGCCGGTGCCGAGGCCGCGCGCTCGAAGCTGCGCGCCCTCGACGACGGCGAGGACGTGTTCCTGGGAACGCCGGAAAGCTTCCTCGCCCGTCCAGCACGGGCCGAGACCCTTGCCCGGCTGGCGGCGGAACATCCGGACGCCACCATCGTCTCCGGGGCGACCGATGTCGGACTCTGGATCACCAAGCAGCTGCGCGTGTTTCCGAAGATCATCATGACCGGTGGCGTCAAGGAACTGCACGCGGTCGAGGCAGCGGCGGACATGGTCACGATCGGTGCTGCCGCCACCTATGCCGAGGCCTCTCCCGCCCTGTCCGCGATCGATCCGGACGTCGGCGAAGTGCTGCGCCGCCTCGGCTCCACGCAGGTGCGCGCCTCAGGCACCGTCGGTGGCAACATCGCCAACGGCTCGCCCATCGGCGACATGCCGCCCATGCTCATCGCGCTCGGCGCCAGTCTCACGCTGCGCCACGGCGCACGGGAACGCGTGCTGCCGCTCGAGGATTTCTTCATCGCCTATGGCAAGCAGGACCGGGCGCCGGGCGAACTGGTCTGGCGCATCGGCGTGCCGAAGCTCAGGCCAGATGAAGCGTTCCGTGCCTACAAGGTCTCGAAGCGCTTCGACCAGGATATCTCCGCAGTGATGGCGGGATTCAGGTTCACGCTCGATCAGCGCCGCGTCGCCTCTGCCCGCATCGCCTTCGGCGGCATGGCGGCAACGCCGAAGCGCGCTCGTGAGGGCGAGGCGGCCCTCGCGGGCGTCTCGCTCGACCAGCCTTCGTCATGGCAGCCCGCCATCGTGGCGCTGGCGCGTGACTTCACCCCCATCTCCGACATGCGCGCCTCTGCATCCTATCGCATGGAGGTGGCGCAGGGCCTGCTCCGCAAGGCGCTGATGGAACTCGCCGGCGCATCCGCGACGCGTGTCGTGGGCGAGCGGAAGGCGGTGGCGTGATGGCGCTGGCCCGCCGCGCGACCGGCACCCGCACCGTGGGACGCACGCTGGCGCATGACAGCGCGGCCCTCCATGTGCAGGGCTCGGCTGCCTATGTCGACGACATGCGCGAGCCTGAAGGCCTGCTTCATGTCTATCCGGGCTTCGCGCGGCAGGGCGCGCTCGGCGCCATCACGCGCTTCGACCTCGCGGCGGCAAGAGCCGCTCCGGGCGTCGTCGCCGTTCTCACCGCGAAGGACATTCCGGGCATCAACGATTGTGCCCCGGTGTTCGGTGGCGATCCGATCCTCGCCGACGGCAGGATCATGTTCCACGGCCAGGTGGTCTTCGCGGTGGTCGCGGAGACGCGTGAGTCCGCGCGCCGTGCGGCACGCCTCGCAGTGGTCGAGGTGACGGCGGAGCGGCCCGCCGTGACGGTCGAGGATGCGCTCGCCATGGCGACGCGCGACGTGGGCGAGCCCTATCAGTTCCGCCGCCGCGACCCCGGCAAGGCCATCTCCGCGGCACCCCATCGCGTCGAGGAGAGTTTCCGCATCGGCGGGCAGGAGCACTTCTACCTCGAGGGCCAGGTCAGCATGGCCGTGCCGGAGGAATACGGCGCCGTCACCATCCACTGCTCGACCCAGCACCCTTCCGAGGTCCAGCATCTCGTCGCCCACATGCTGCATGTACCCGCCGCCATGGTCACCACCGAATGCCGCCGCATGGGCGGCGCCTTCGGCGGCAAGGAGAGCCAGGCGGCGCAATGGGCCTGCCTCGCGGCACTCGCCGCTCATGTCACCGGCCGGCCCGCCAAGTGCCGCCTCGACCGTGACGAAGACATGATCATGACGGGCAAGCGCCACGACTTCCGCGTCGACTACCGGGCTGGCTTCGATGCGAAGGGCCGCATCCTCGGCGTCGATGTCGATTTCCTGGCGCGCTGCGGCCATTCGGCGGACCTTTCGAACGCCATTTGCGACCGCGCCATGTTCCACGCGGACAATGCCTATTTCTATCCCGCGGCACGCATCGCCACCCGGCGCCTGCGCACCAACACCGTCTCCAACACGGCCTTCCGCGGCTTCGGCGGCCCCCAGGGCATGCTCTTCGCCGAGCGCATGATGGAGGCAGTCGCCATCCGGGCCAGTGCCGATCCGCTCGATATCCGCAAGATCAATCTGTATACGGAGAAACACAGCGTCACGCCCTATGGCATGAAGGTCGAGGACAACATCGCCCTTGCCGTGATCGAGGAACTCGAGGCGACATCCGATTACCGCGCAAGGCGGAAGGAGATCGCGGCCTTCAATGCGCGGAGTCCGGTGCTGAAGAAGGGCCTCTCGCTCACGCCCGTCAAGTTCGGCATCTCCTTCACGCTCACCCACCTCAACCAGGCGGGAGCGCTCGTCCACGTCTATACCGACGGTTCCGTCCACCTGAACCACGGCGGCACGGAGATGGGGCAGGGCCTCTACACCAAGGTGGCGCAGGTGGTGGCCGAGGAATTCGGCATCGATGCGTCGGCCGTCCGCATCACGGCCACCACCACGGGCACGGTCCCCAACACGTCAGCGACTGCTGCCTCCTCGGGCGCCGATCTCAACGGCATGGCGGCGAAGCAGGCCGCCGCCACCATCAGGAAGCGCCTCACCGACTTCGCGGCGAAGCACTGGAAGGTGGCGAAGTCGCGGATCCGTTTCGCCGATGGCCAGGTGCTGATCGGCAACCGCTCGATCTCGTTTGGCGATCTCGCCCGGCAGGCGCACATCGCCAGGATCTCGCTCTCCTCCACGGGCTACTACGCAACGCCCAAGATCAGCTGGGACCGCGCCAGGGCGCGCGGCCGTCCCTTCTTCTATTTCGCCTATGGCGCCGCCTGTTCCGAAGTGACGGTCGACACCCTGACGGGCGAGATGCGGGTTGACCGGGTCGACATCCTTCATGACGTCGGCCGCTCGCTCAACCCCGCGCTCGACATCGGCCAAGTCGAAGGCGGCTTCGTGCAGGGCATGGGCTGGCTCACCACGGAAGAGCTGGTCTATGACGCGGAAGGCAGGCTCCGCACCCATGCGCCCTCGACCTACAAGATCCCCTGCGCCTCGGACGTTCCGGCGGATTTCCGCGTCAAGCTGTTCGAGAGCCGCGGCAACAAGGAGGACACCATCTACCGGTCGAAGGCCGTGGGCGAACCACCGCTCATGCTGGGCATTTCGGTATGGACGGCGATCTTCGATGCCGTCGCCGGCTTGAGGCCCGGGCAGGTGCCTGAGCTCGACGCGCCGGCAACGCCGGAGGCCATCCTGAAGGCCGTGAAGGGAATGGCGGGATGAAGGTCTGGAACATCATCGCGCGTGCCCTGGAGCAGCATGGCAGCTGCGCCATGGTCTCGGTCGTCCGGGCGGAAGGCTCCGTGCCCCGGGAGGAGGGGGCGCGCATGGTGGTGACGCCCCAAGGCTTCCACGGCACCATCGGCGGCGGCACGCTGGAGTGGAAGGCGCTGGCGGAAGCGCAGCGCCTCCTCGGAAAGCCGCGCGCGGTGAAGATGCTGACCCAGTCGCTGGGCCCCGATCTGGGCCAGTGCTGCGGCGGCCGGGTGGGCCTCGCCATCGAGAGCTTTTCGGCTGACGATCTGACCCAGGTGCGGGACTTCGCGGCGCGGGAGGAGAAGGGTCCCTTCAGCGTCACGGGGCGGCTTCCCGCCATCGCCGAAAGCTTCGGGGAGGCGCGGCGGCGTGTGTTGCTGTTCGGTGCGGGCCACGTGGGCCGCGCCGTGATGCTGGCGCTGGCGCCGCTTCCTTACGAGGTAAGCTGGGCCGATCCGCGGCCCGAGGCCTTCCCGGCTGCCATGCCCGGCAATGTCGAGGCCTTCGCCGGCAATCCGCTGGATGTCGTTGCCGCGGCACCTGAAGGTGCCCTCGCCTTCATCATGAGCCATTCGCACGCGCTGGACCTGGCCATCGCCGAAGCGGCCCTGCGCAACCCGTCGATCGCCCGTGTCGGCGTCATCGGCAGCGCCACCAAGCGGGCGCGCTTCGAGCGCCGCCTGCGCGAGGCAGGGGTGGAGGAGGCGCGGGTCGCCGCGATGATCTGCCCGATCGGGGTGGGCGGCATCCGCTCCAAGCTTCCCGCCGCCATCGCAGTCGCGGTGGCAGCACAGGTGATAACCCTCGACGAAGCATTGTCAGCCGCTGCAACCCAAGGCATTGTGACGGCCAGGAATGCAGGCTGACGGCATGGAATATCTTCTCGAGGCGCTTCACGTCACCAAGGTTTTCGGCACGCTGAAGGCCAACGACGACGTGACGCTGAAGGTGAAGCCGGGCGAGATCCACGCCTTCCTTGGCGAGAACGGTG
>JADCDC010000456.1 GCA_020252385.1 Aestuariivirga sp. | reverse complement strand
CACCCCGGGCGACTACTACGCGATGTCGGCAGGCGGCACGATCGACGCATCTTGGGTGTCGAGGATCAACGGCGCTCCGACGACCGTGGGCGCAGGCCAGTTCATCATCTACAATGCCAACACCAAGTGGGATCTGGTCGGCGACACGTCGGCTGCGGCCGCGATCGCCGGGAAGCTCGACAAGGCGGGCGGCACGATGACCGGGTTCATCACCGGACACGCCGATCCCACGGCGGCGTTGCACCTGGCCACAAAACAGTATGTCGACACACGGGTGCTGAAAGCCGGCGACAGCATGAGCGGCTTCCTCAGCCTCCACGCCGACCCGACATCGCCGCTTCATGCGGCCACGAAGCAGTATGTGGACGCCCGCGTCGCAAAGAGCGGCGACACCATGACGGGCCCGCTGCTCCTCTCGGCCGACCCGACGGCCGCCCTGGGCGCGGCCACGAAACAGTATGTCGACGCCCGCGTCCTGAAATCCGGTGACACCCTCACGGGCTTCCTGACCGCGCACGCCGACCCCACCGCGGCGCTGCACCTCAGCACGAAACAGTATGTCGACAACAAGATCGCGGGCAGGATTTCTGTCGGCGCGACCGCGCCGTCCAGCCCCGCGGTCAACGACCTTTGGGTGGACACAAACTAAATGCCCATCGAGTTCGTTGGCAGCGCGACCGCGACAGCGACCGCAAACGCTGGCACGTCTATTGACCTGACCGCGCTGACCGGTGGAATCGGTTCGGCGGCGGCGGCCGGTGACATCGTTCTGTTGCTTCGCACGGCGACCGGCACCATGTCGTCGCTCGATCTTTCGGTCTCGGGCTACGAGCGTGTAACCGACCTCGCGCCGGCCGTCCTGTTCGACGACACGGTGAACCACGAGGTGTTCTGGAAGCTGATGCCCGGCACGCCGGACACCAGCATCACCTTGCCGCTGGCATCCAGCTCGGTGGAGCAGTCGGCGATCGCCATGGTGTTCCGCGGCGTCGACCCTACTACGCCGTTCGACGCCACGCGGGTCACAGCCTCAAGCACGACCACGGCCACGCCGAACCCCGCGCAAATCACGACGGTGACTAACAACGCCGTTGTTGTCGTGATGGCCTCGTCGAACTCGGAAGATGCGGTGGTTACATCGCCATCAGGCTACTCGACAGCTATCGTCGCATCGATCGGCGATAGCCAGAGTTACGCCTGCTACAAAGCCATACCCTCTGCCGGGGCCGAGAACCCGGCTGCCTTTACCAATGTGGCAAACCCGTCGGGACAAGACATCTACGGCTGCACCACGTTGGCGCTGCGCCCGGCTGCCGGGGCCGGCGGCAACATAAAGGTCTGGAACGGCTCGGCGTGGGTCGCAAGGCCCGTGAAGGTCTGGAACGGCACAAACTGGGTGACGAAGCCCGCGAAGCGTTGGACGGGCACTGCCTGGGTCACGACGAACTACTGAGGAGGTCTGATGTCTACGATCGGGGCGACACCCAAGAAGAACTTCGGCGTGCACCGTGGCGCTCCGGCACCGATTCGCATCAGGCTCCGCGGTGGAGGCGTGCTTGTGTCCTTCGACAACAGCCTGAAATTCACGGTCACGCACCCGACGGGCTCGTTCACGCTCGGCGTCGGGACCGGCATCACGCTGTCGGCGGCCGAGGCGGTTAGCAACGCGGAGGCAACAATCCAGCTTTCGGTGGCTCAGAGCCGGCAGCTGCCGCTTGGCGCGCTCTCGACTTACGAGATCCAGCGGACCGCCGGAGGACAGGAACAGGTGTTTCTCATGGGCAAGCTGATCGCAGAAGGTGGGGGCAACCCGGATGATTGATACGATCGAACTCTCCGCCAACTACCAGGTCGAGATCATCGTCACGCCCGAAGGCGTGGTCGAGGTTGCTCTTCCCGGGCTTCCCGGGGCCAACGGCACCAACGGCTCGGTGTGGCGCAGTGCTGCCGGTGCGCCATCGAATTCGCTTGGCGTCAATGGTGACTATTATCTGAACACGACCAACGGCGACGTTCACTTCAAGTCGGGTGGCAGCTATTCGGTCGTGTCCAACATCCGAGGACCCTCGGGAAGCCCCGGAGCCAACGGGTCAGTCTGGCGCAGCGCTGCCGGTGCACCATCAAACGGCCTCGGCGCCGACGGTGACTACTACCTGAACACCGCGAACGGTGACGTGCTTTTCAAGTCGTCCGGCACTTACTCTGTGGTCGACAACCTCACGGGGCCGCCAGGTCCAGGCTCTGGTGACGTGAGCGGACCGACCAGCTCGACCAACAACAACTTGGCAGCATTCAGCGGCACGACCGGGAAGGCGATACTGGACAGCGGCGTCTCAATCGCCTCGCTGCTGCTAGCAGCCAACATCGGTTCCACCGTACAGGGTTTTGACGCCGACCTTGCTGCGATCGCGGCTCTTGCTGGCACCAGCGGTCTGCTTCGCAAGACTGGCACCAACACCTGGGCTCTGGACACTGCGAGCTACCTGACGTCGCTCGGGATTGGGTCGCAGACGCAGGCGTGGGACGCCGACCTCGATGCGATCGCGGCTCTTGCCGGCACCGGGCTTCTCCGGAGGACGGGACCGAACACCTGGACGCTTGACACCGCAGCCTACCTGACCTCGCT
>JADCDC010000455.1 GCA_020252385.1 Aestuariivirga sp. | reverse complement strand
GAAGCCAATGACCGGCTGCGCCCGGCGCGCGGCGGGGCGGGCAGTTTCGAGAAGGTGGCTGCCGGCCTCGCCCATCTCGCCCGCCACAGCGGCCGCATCGCGCTCTCGGCGCGGGTGACGGCGACGCCCGGCAACCTCGACCTCGAGGACACGATGGAGGCACTGGGCGCCATGGGTTTCGCCTCCGTCGGCGTCTCGCCGATGATCACCTCGCCCACCGGGCAGGGGGCACTCGGCCCTGAGGACTTCTCTGTCCTTCTCGCGGCGATGATCCGCTGCGGCGAGGCCTGGCTCGCGGCGACGCTGGAGGGCAGGCCGCATCCCTTCGCCAATCTCGCCACGGCCCTGGGCGAACTGCACCGCGGCAAGCCGAGGAGCCACGCCTGCGGTGCGGCGCGCGACTATCTCGCGGTCGATGCGGCGGGTGAGTACTCGGCCTGCCACCGCTTCGTGAACGACAAGGCCGGCCGCATGGGCTCGCTCGGCGACGGCATCGACCACGGCCTGCGCCGCGACTGGCTCGCCGAGCGCACGGTCGAGCGGCAGGAACCTTGCGCCAGCTGCTGGGCGCGGCGGCTCTGCGGCGGTGGCTGCCACCATGAGGTGCGCCATGCCGGCAGGCCCGCCTGCGACTATGTGAGGGGCTGGCTGCACTTCGCGCTCAACGCCTATTCCCGCCTGATCGCCGACCGGCCCCAATGGTTCGATGTACAGGCCTGATGCCGATGTCGTGGTGGTGGGAGCGGGGCCCGCAGGGGTCGCCGCTGCGACGTGCCTGCTGGCCCAGGGTCTCGGCGTCCTGGTGATCGACCCGGCGCTGCCCCCCCCGCCGCGCATCGAAAGCCTTCCGCTGAACGGCATCGCTCTGGCCCGGAGCATCGGCCTCGGCGAGGCCTTCGCCCACGCCGGCCTCGGGCGTGCGGCCGCGATGCGGCTCTGCTGGCGCGACCAGCCGGAGATCCGTGACTTCGCTGGCGATGGGCCACTGCTTCTCGACCGCGTGGTCCTGCACGCGGCACTCCGCGGTGTGCTGCCGCCCGGCGTCCTGCGCCGGGGCCGCGTCAGCCGGCTCACGGCAGCGGAGGGCGGCGTCCACCTCCGCCTACGTGAGGCTATGCTCTTGGCCCGCATCGTCATCGACGCGCGCGGCCGCGCCGGGCTCAGGGAGCCCACCCCTTGGGCGAATCCGCTGGCGGCGCTCGCCTTCTCGGGAATTGCCGAAGCGCCGGGGGCTGAGCCTTCGATGCTGCTGCAGTCACTGGCGGAAGGCTGGCTCTGGGCCTGCATCTTGCCCGGCGGCCTGTTGTCGGGGTCAGTCTTCCTGCCGGCCTCGAACCTCGCGGGGTGCGATGCCCGTGGCCGTGCCGGGCTCCTGGCGCGGCTCCTCGCCGGGTCTGACATCGGCGTGCCGAGAGACCTGTCAGCCGGGCCGGTCGCCCCGGCGGCGCTGCAGGTGGCGGAGGATCCCTTCGCCGGCCCGCGCGTCATCCGCACCGGCGATGCCGCGCTGGCGCGTGACCCCATCGCCTCGCACGGTCTGGTCCATGCATTGCGGAGCGGCGCACAGGCCGCCGCGGCGGCGGCCACGCTGCTCGATCCGCAGGGCGAGGCGGATGCCGCGCGGAGTTTCATCCGCGAGCGTCACCGCGCTGCGGCGAAGAGCGCCGCCGAGGCCACCGCCCGCGCCCATGCCGAGCAGGCCCGGCACCGGACGGCATTCTGGGAGGCTGCCGCGATGACACCCCCTTCGCCGCCGGCTTCGGTCCGCTGGCCCGCGCTCACCCGCCCCCTGGGGCTGGCGCCCCTCATCCGCGCGGCGGTGCTGGAAAGTGGCCGCATCCGCTGGGAGGAAGCGCTGTGGCTTCCCCGCAGCGGGCAGGCGGCATCGCGCTTCGGTCAGGTGACGGCGGGGCGGCTCGCCCAGCTGCTGGCGCAGCCCGCGCCCATCGCCCAGCTGTCGGCGCGGCTCGCAGGCGACTTCGGGCCTGGCCTCGCCCAGGGCATCCTGCAGCAGCTGCTCGACGAGGGCGCCCTGGTCGCTTTCCCGGGTACGGGCGCTGCCGGTCAGGCGGCGGCGAGCAGGGCCTGACAGCGCGCGAGGTCCGGGCCTGCATCTTCGGAGGCGAGCCGGCTGCGCACCTCCGTCAGCCGCTGCAGAGCCTCTGCTGTGGGGGAGGCCTCGGCCATGTCGCAGGCAATGCGCAGCGCGAGCATGACGGCGCCCATGTCCTCCGCCGCCTCGAAGGCCCTCATGAGCTGTTCTTCCGCCGCGCCGGCCTCGCCCCCGGCCGCGAGCACCCGAGACCTGACGCGCATCAGCTCGGGCTGGACGAAGACCTCACCCGTGCTCTCCTGTATCGCTTCGCCCTCGCGCAGCGCGTCATCGGCGGCCGCAACCGCACCGCTGGAGAGCAAGAGTTTCGCCATAACCATGCCGGCCAAGGCGTGGTAGTTGTACGGATTCACCGTCCTGAATTCCTGCAAGCGCTTTCCCAGCGACTGGAGTTCCGGCTCTTGGGGTAGCTCCGGCCGCGCCATGAGAAGGCCTGCCTCGGTGAAGAAGCCGCTCGCCCCGTGCATGGCGGCAAGCCCATGCTTCAGGCCCACCTCGCGCGCTTCCGCAGCACTGGCGGCGGCGCCGCCGCCGTCATGCGCCAGCGCCTTCAGCATGGCGCGGAACAGCAGCGCCTGTGCCAGCGAATGCTTGTGGTCGATGCGCCGCGAATGGCTGACGGAGAAGGCGCTGGCCCTTTCCGCGCCCTCGGGGTCACCGCTGATCCACAGCGCGAAGGACAGGAAGGCCGCACAGATCTCGGCATGGTCATAGCCGTGGAGATGGGCGAGCGGCAGGTGCAGCGCCTCGTCGTAGCTGTCGAGCGCCTGCCTGAGGGCCTTTGCGGCCTTGTCCAGCTTGCCCGTATGGAGGGCCACGACTCCGATGGCGCGGGTGCCGATCATGGCGAAGGTCTTGTCCTGCGACTGCATCGCCTCGTCATGGAGACGGTTCGCCCAGCGTCCCGCTCCGGCATAGTCGGCCCGCACCAGCGCATGCGTGTAGAGCCCGTTGAGGGCGATGAGCTCGCTGCGCGTATCGCCCAGCGACTTCGCAAGCTCCAGCACCGCGTGCCCCAGCCGCCCGGCCTCCTCCGAATGGATCCCGAATCTGGCGCGGCAGATCGAGGACTGGGCGATCAGCACCCTGAGCCGCAGCTGGTCGGTCTGCCGCGTGCGTTCGAGACGCTCGAGCGAGGCCTGCGCCTGGCGCAGGAAGTGGCTCGCCTCGATCAGCGCCGAGCGTTGCATGAACTGCTCGCCCGCCGCCAGCGACAGCGGGGCCGCCGTGGCGTGCTCGCCCGCCTCGAAGGCATGCCAGGCGATATGGCCGGGCCGGCGCGCGGCGATGCCGCTGTCCGTGCGCGTCAGGGCAGCGAGGGTGGCGCGGTGCAGGCTTTCGCGCGCCGACTTCACCAGGCGCTCGTAGCAGACCTCGCGGTAGAGACTGTGGCGGAAGCGCACCTGCTGCTGCAGGCCGCTGCCGAAGCGCTCCGCCACGCCGGCCCCGATGAGGTCAGCCAGCGCATCGCCGAGTTCGGCGCCGTCGATGCCGAGCGCCAGCGCCAGAGTCGGCTCGTCGGCCGGTTCGCCGAAGACGGCCAAGGCGGCGGCCGCCTTCCGCCCCGCCTTTAGCGTTTCGACGCGTGCCGCGATGCTCTCGTAGATCGAGGAGGGAACCTCGGCCTGCTGCCCGGGGGCCGTGTCCTTCCAGCCCTCGACGGCGCGGGCCAGCGTCTCGATCATGAGCGGGTTTCCGTCGCTGCGCGACAGCACCGCCTGCGCCACAGGGTCGGGCAGTTCGCGCCCCGAAAGGTGATGCGCCAGCACGCTGTGCGCGGCCTCGGGGCCTAGCGGCTGCAGGCCGATGTGCAGGCGGCCGGGGTTGCCGCTCCACAGCGTGTCCTGCCCGTCGCGCGTTGTCGCCAGCAGGATGAAGCCGTGCCCTTGTGCCGCGTCGGCGCAGCGCTGCATGAGGTCGCGGGTGGTGGGGTCCGCCCAGTGGATGTCCTCGATGACG
>JADCDC010000454.1 GCA_020252385.1 Aestuariivirga sp. | reverse complement strand
CTTCTCCCATGTCCAGGCCGAGTCGCGCTGGTAGCCCACGAAGCCCGCGAGGCTCGCCGCCACTGGCCCCTTGCTGCCCGAAGGACGGAGCCGCATGTCCACCTCGTAGAGAACCCCCTCGGCGGTCGGCGCCGAGACCGCCGCGATCAGCCGCTGGGCGCTCCGCGCATAATACTGCCCGATGCTCAGGGGCTTGGGGCCAGTACTCGCCTCAGCCCCCGGTGCCGCGTCATAGACGATGATCAAGTCGAGGTCGGAGCCCGCCGTCATCTCGCGCCCGCCGAGCTTGCCCATGGCGACCACGGCACTCCGGCCGCCCGGCACGGGCCCGTGGCGGCGCGCCATGTCCTCCTCCACCGCCCCATGCAGGCGGCCCACGAGCAGGCTGGCGAGCTGCGAGAAGGCGAGCCCCGTCTCCGCCGCACCCGCCGTTTCCGACAGCACCCGGACGCCGATGCGGAAGGCCTGCTCCTTGCCGAGGATGCGCGCGCGGTCCGCCGCCTCCTCGAGCGGCAGCCCCTCCGGCATCGCCGATGCGATGAGCTGCGCCATCTCCGCTTCCGTCGGCAGCGCGGCGAAGAAGCCGGGGTCGAGCACGGCGTCCAGCACCTTGGGCCTGCGGCTCAGCTGCTCGGCAAGCCTCGGCGCGCTGCCGAGGATCGAGGCGAGGAGATCGAGAAGGCGCGGATTGGCCTTCAACAGCGAGAACAGCTGCACGCCAGCGGGAAGCTTGGCGAGGAAGCGGTCGAAGGCGAGGAAGGCGAGGTCCGCGTCGCCCATGGCGGCGAGTGCCGTCAAGAGCTTCGGCATCAGCTCCGTCAGCAATTCACGCGCCCTCGCGCTGCGGGTTGCCGCATAGCGTCCGAAATGCCAGCCCCTGATGGTGGCGGAAACCTCACTGGGCGAGCGGTAGCCCATGCGCGTCAGCGTCTCGATGGTTTCGGGGTCATCCTCGCCGCCGGTGAAGACCAGGCTTCCCGTGTCGGTGCCAAGCTCCTCCGCCGCCTCGAACAGCCGCGCATAATGGCCCTGCACGCATTCGAGCGTGCGGCGCACCTCGGCGTCGAAGGCGTCGACCGTCCCGTAGCCCGAGAAGCGCGCAAACCGCGCAAAGGCCGCCTCCTCCGATGGCAGCGCATGGGTCTGCTCGTCGTTCACCATCTGCACCCGGTGCTCGACCATGCGCAGGAAACGGTAGGCGGATTTCAGTTCTTCCGCCGCCCGCGGGCTGATCCACTGGGCATCCGCCAGCGCATCGAGCATGGCGAGCGTGCTCCGTCCACGGAGCTTCGGGTTGCGCCCGCCGGCGATCAGCTGCTGGGTCTGCACGAAGAACTCGATCTCGCGGATGCCGCCGCGCCCGAGCTTCAGATTGTGGCCCCGGACCTTGATCTCGCCATGGCCCTTCACCGCATGGATCTGCCGCTTCATCGACTGCACGTCGGCGATCGCCGCGAAGTCGAGATACTTGCGCCACACATAGGGCTTCAGCCGGTCGAGGAACTCGGCACCGAGAGCAATGTCGCCCGCCGCCGCGCGCGCCTTGATCATCGCGGCGCGTTCCCAGTTCTGGCCCTGGTTCTCGTAATAGAGGGCCGCCGCCTCGATCGAGATCGCAACCTGCGTGGCCCGCGGGTCGGGCCTGAGGCGCAGGTCGGTGCGGAACACATAGCCGTCCTCGGTCACGTCCTGCATCAGCTGGACGAGGCGCCGCGTCAGCCGCACGAAGAAGGTGGCGGCCTCGGAAGGGTCCTCGAGCAGCGGCGAGAACGGGTCGTAGAGTACGATCAGGTCGATGTCGCTCGAGTAGTTGAGCTCATGCGCCCCCTGCTTGCCCATGGCGAGCGCCACGTATCCGCAGTTGCGGAGCGGCTCCAGCGGGTTCTCGATCTTCACCTTGCCCGCCCGCGCGAAATCGGCGAGCAGCCAGGACACTGCCGCGGCGAGCGACTGGTCGGCGAAGTCGGTCAAGGCCGCCGTCACCTGCTCGACGTCCCAGGCCCCTGAGAGATCGGCCACCGCGATGATCAGCGCCACGCGCTTCCTGATCTGCCGGAGCCTGGCCATCACCTCGGCCTGGGAAAGTTCGGGCGGAATGGTCTTGAGGCCTTCGAGCTGCAGCCCAATGAGGTGATCCGCATCCTCCCGGAACACCCGCCCCGCGAACACGGGGTCCCGCAGCATCAGCTGCCTCAGAAACGGCGATCCCCCCGCAATCGCCTCCGCCAGCGCCTGCTTCTCCGCCGGAATCTGCCCCTGAGCCATCTCCGCCCGAAACAGCGAAACGGCATCCTGGTCAAGCGCGGGGAGAGGCGGGGCGATGGGCATGCCCCACTCTTAGAGCATCGTGCGCGCAAGTGGAAACGTTGACCACTCGCAGGAATGTCCAAGAGCCCCCGCGCCCTACCCCTTGTGCAGCGGCAGCACGAGCCTGGCGGCGAGGCCGGGGTGGTTGTCTTCGAGCAGGAGCGCACCCTTGTGGAGCTTCATGACGCCGGATACGAGGCTGAGCCCTAAGCCGTTGCCGGGCTTTGTGCGGCTGGTGTCGAGGCGGACGAAACGTTCGGTGACCCGGGAGCGGTCCTCGGGCGGGATGCCCGCACCGTGATCGGCCACGGTGATCACCACCTTGTCGCCCTCCACCGCACCCGTCACCGCGATCTCGGGCGAGCTGCCCTCGCGCGCGCCATATTTCAGCGCATTGTCGATGAGGTTGGTGAGCGCCTGCGAGAGCAGCTGTCGGTCGCCCATCACGTTGAGGCCGG
>JADCDC010000453.1 GCA_020252385.1 Aestuariivirga sp. | reverse complement strand
CAGGCGGGCCTCACGCGGCCCTGGCAATGTTCCGCAGCACGTAAGGCATGATGCCGCCGTTCCGGTAATAGTCGAGTTCGTCCAGCGTATCGATGCGGCAGAGCACCTGGGCCTCCGCCTTCGTGCCGTCGGCGCGGGTGATCGCCACGGTGAGGGTGGCGCGGGGCTTCAACCCGTCCGCCAGGCCCTTGATGGTCACCGTCTCGTCGCCCTTCAGGCCCAGCGTCTGCCAGCTCTCGCCCTCGCGGAACTGGAGCGGCACGACGCCCATGCCGATGAGGTTGGAGCGGTGGATGCGCTCGAAGCTCTGGGCGATGACGGCGCGCACGCCGAGGAGCCTCGTGCCCTTTGCCGCCCAGTCGCGCGACGAGCCGGTGCCATATTCCTTGCCGGCGAAGATCACGAGCGGGGTTCCGGCTTCGGCATATTTCATCGCCGCATCGTAGATCGGCATGGTCTCGCCGCCGGGGAAGTATTTGGTGACGCCGCCTTCCACGCCCGGAACCATCTGGTTCTTGATGCGGATGTTGGCGAAGGTGCCGCGCATCATCACCTCGTGGTGGCCGCGCCGCGCGCCGTAGGAGTTGAAATCGATCTTCTCCACGCCGCGCGAATTGAGGTACTTGCCGGCGGGGGAGGCCGCCTTGATGTCACCGGCGGGCGAGATGTGGTCGGTGGTGATCGAGTCGAGGAAGAGGCCCAGCACGCGGGCACCCTCGACGTCCTTCACCGGGGCGGGCGTCATGGTGAGGCCGTCGAAGTAAGGCGGGTTCGCCACATAGGTGCTCTTCGCATCCCATGTGTAGTTCATGCCCTTGGTGACCTTGATCTTGCGCCACTGCGCGTCACCCTTGAACACGTCCTTGTAGCGCTTGGCGAAGGCCTTGCGCGTCACGTTCTTGCGCACGAAGGACGCGATCTCCTTGGCGGAGGGCCAGATGTCCTTCAGGTAAACCGGCTTGCCCTTGCGGTCATGCCCGAGCGGGTCCTTCGTCAGGTCGATGTTGAGCGAGCCCGCCAGCGCGTAAGCCACGACGAGCGGCGGCGAGGCCAGATAGTTGGCGCGCACGTCCGGGTTCACGCGGCCTTCGAAGTTGCGGTTGCCGGAGAGCACGGCGGCCGCCACCAGGTCGTTCTTGCGGATCGAGTCGGAGATGTTTTCCGGCAGCGGGCCCGAATTGCCGATGCAAGTGGTGCAGCCATATCCCACCAGGTTGAAACCGATCTTGTCGAGGTCCTTCTGCAGGCCTGAGGAGGCGAGATACTCCGTCACCACCTGCGAGCCGGGCGCGAGCGAGGTCTTGACCCAGGGCTTGGACGTGATGCCGGCCTTCACCGCATTGCGCGCCAGCAGGCCCGCCCCGATCATCACGCTCGGGTTCGAGGTGTTGGTGCAGGAGGTGATGGCGGCGATCACCACATCGCCATGGCCCAGGTCGAAGTTCGCGCTCTCGACCTTGAAGCGCTTCGAGAGCTCGTCTGCCTTCTTGAACTCCTCGGCCATCACCTTGGCGAAACCCGAGGCCGCGTTCGTGAGTTCGACGCGGTCCTGCGGGCGCTTGGGGCCAGCCATGGAGGGAACGACGGTCTTGAGGTCGAGAGACAGCGTGTCGCTGAAAATGGGTTCTTCCACCTTGGGCGTCCAGAACATGTCCTGCGCCTTGGCATATTTCTCGACGAGGGCGACCTGGGCTGCGGGGCGCGCGGTGCCCTTCAGATAGGCCACGGTCTCGGCGTTCACGGGGAAGAAGCCGCAGGTCGCGCCATATTCGGGCGCCATGTTGGCGATCGTCGCCATGTCCTCGAGCGAGAGGTGCGCAAGTCCCGGGCCGTAGAATTCCACGAATTTGCCGACCACACCCTTCTTGCGCAGCATCTGGGTGACGGTGAGCACGAGGTCGGTGGCCGTCGTGCCCTCCGGCAGCGCTCCATCGAGCCTGAAGCCGATGACCTCCGGGATCAGCATGGAGATGGGCTGGCCCAGCATGGCCGCCTCGGCCTCAATGCCGCCCACACCCCAGCCCAGCACGGCAAGGCCGTTCACCATGGTGGTGTGGGAATCGGTGCCGACCAGCGTGTCGGGATAGGCATAGGTGACGGCCCTGCCCTTCACCTTCTCAGGTCTGGTCCACACCGTCTTGGCGAGATATTCGAGGTTCACCTGGTGGCAGATGCCGGTGCCGGGCGGCACGACGCGGAAATTGTCGAACGCCCCCTGCCCCCATTTGAGGAAGGTATAGCGCTCGCCGTTGCGGTCATATTCGAGGTCGACGTTCTGCTTGAAGGCCTTGGAGTTGGCGAAGAAGTCCACCATCACCGAATGGTCGATGACGAGATCGACCGGGGCCAGCGGGTTGATCTTCTTCGGGTCCTTGCCCAGCCCCTTCATGGCGTCGCGCATGGCGGCCAGGTCGACGACGGCGGGAACGCCGGTGAAATCCTGCATCAGCACGCGGGCCGGGCGGAAGGCGATTTCCTTCTCCTCCTTGCCCCGGTTCTTCAGCCACTTGGCGATGCCCTGAATGTCGTTCTTGGTGACGGAGCGCCCGTCCTCGTGGCGCAGCAGGTTCTCGAGCAGCACTTTCAGCGAATAGGGAAGCCGCGAAATGCCCTTGAGGCCGTTCTTCTCGGCCGCCTTCAGGCTGAAATAGGTGTAGGTCTTGGTGCCAACTTTCAGGGTCTTGCGGCACTTGAAGCTGTCGAGCGACATCGGGGCCTCTTGGCTAGGAATGTGAGCCCGCCCGCTATAGTCGTTTTTGCGCTGCGATACCAGTTGAACCAAAGCTTAACGGGCCTAAACCCTTCTCTCCACCATCATCTTCTTGATCTCGGCGATGGCCTTGGCGGGGGACAGCCCCTTGGGGCAGGTCTTGGCGCAGTTCATGATGGTGTGGCAGCGGTAGAGGCGGAACGGGTCCTCGAGGTTGTCGAGCCTCTCGCCCGTCCCCTCGTCGCGCGAATCGATGAGCCAGCGATAGGCCTG
>JADCDC010000452.1 GCA_020252385.1 Aestuariivirga sp. | reverse complement strand
GGCGACATGATGCGGAAGCTCCGCGCCGAGCGCGGCATCACGCTCAAGGAAATGGCCGATGGCCTCGGCGTGTCCTCTGCCTATCTCTCGGCACTCGAACACGGCAAGCGGGGGCGGCCGGGATGGCACCTGATCCAGCGCATCCTCTCCTACTTCAACATCATCTGGGACGAGGCGGAAGAGGTGGTGCGGCTGGCGCGCATCTCCCACCCGCGCATCACTATCGACACGTCGGGCCTCAGCCCGCGCGCCACGGAACTTGCAAATCGCCTCGCTGATGACATCGGCAGGCTCGACGACGCAGCGCTCGAGGAGCTTCTGGCGGTGCTCGACAGGAAGAAGCAGAGAGCCAGAGCATGATCCGCAAAAGTGGAGACCACTTTTGCGCCAAGATCATGCTCAAGCAATTTATCTGGAGCGAGTTCCTTACGACCAGGTGTTTATACCTGCTCGGAACGCGCTCTAGAGGATGAACTTCGACAGGTCGGCATTCTTCGCCAGCATGCCGACATGGCTGTCGACATAGGACCTGTCGATCAGCACCGTCTCACCGGAGCGGTCGGGCGCCAGATAGCTCACCTCGTCGAGAAGCCGTTCCATCACCGTCTGCAGGCGGCGCGCGCCGATGTTCTCGATGCTGGCATTGGTATCGGCCGCGATCTGTGCAATGGCGGCGATGCCGTCGGCGGCGAACTCCAGCGTCACGCCCTCGGTGGCGAGCAGCGCGCGGTACTGCCTGATGAGGCTTGCCTCGGGCTCGGTCAGGATGCGCTCCAGGTCCTCGCGGTTCAGGGCCTTCAGCTCGACGCGGATCGGCAGCCGGCCCTGGAGCTCGGGGAGCAGGTCGGACGGCTTGGCGATGTGGAACGCACCCGATGCGATGAACAGGATGTGGTCGGTCTTCACGGGGCAATGCTTGGTCGACACCGTCGTCCCCTCGATCAGCGGCAGGAGGTCACGCTGCACGCCCTCGCGGCTCACGTCGGCACCCTGGCGTTCGGAGCGCGCGCAGATCTTGTCGATCTCGTCGAGGAACACGATGCCATTGTCCTGGACCGCCGCGATGGCCTCCTGGACGATCTGGTCCTGGTCGAGCAGCTTGTCGGACTCCTCCGCCAGCAGGAATTCATGGCTGGCCCTGACCGTCATGCGCCGCGTCCTGGTGCGGCCGCCAAAGGCCTTGCCCAGCATGTCGGAGAGATTGATGACGCTGGCCGAGCCGCTGGGCATGCCCGGGATCTCGAAGCTGCCGGTTCCGCTGTCCGTCACCTCGATCTCGATTTCCTTGTCGTCGAGTTCGCCGGCGCGGAGCTTGCGCCGGAACGCCTCGCGCGTGGTTTCGGAAGCGCTGGCGCCGACCAGTGCCTCGATGACCCGGCGTTCGGCATTGAGCTGCGCCTGGGCCTCGACGTCCTTGCGGCGCGCGGCCCGGGTCATGGCGATCCCCGCTTCAAGGAGATCGCGCACGATCTGGTCCACGTCGCGGCCGACATAGCCCACTTCCGTGAACTTGGTGGCCTCGATCTTGAGGAAGGGCGCATTGGCAAGCTTCGCCAGACGCCGGGCGATCTCGGTCTTGCCGACGCCGGTGGGGCCGATCATCAGGATGTTCTTCGGCATCACCTCGTCGCGCAGCGGTCCCTCTAGCTTCTTGCGCCGCCAGCGGTTGCGCAGCGCGATGGCGACGGCGCGTTTCGCCTCGGTCTGGCCGACGATGTGGCGGTCGAGTTCGGAAACGATCTCTCGCGGCGAAAAATCTGTCATGATGCGATCAGTCCCCTTCAGGCCGTGGCCAGGGATTCAACGGTGAGGTTGTTGTTGGTGTAGACGCAGATCTCGGCGGCAATCGCCATGGCCTTGCGGGCAATGGCCTCCGCATCGAGATCGCTGTCCGCGAGCGCCCGGGCGGCAGCCAGCGCGTAGTTGCCGCCGGAGCCAATGGCGATGATGCCCTTCTCGGGCTCGAGCACGTCTCCCGTTCCTGTCAGCACCAGGGTGACGGTCGGATCGGCCACGATCATCATCGCCTCGAGACGGCGGAGATAGCGGTCGGTGCGCCAGTCCTTGGCCATGTCCACGCAGGCACGCGTCAGCTGGCTCGGATATTGCTCGAGTTTTGACTCGAGCCTTTCGAACAGCGTCATCGCATCGGCAGTCGCCCCGGCGAAACCGCCGATCACCTGGCCATTCCCCAGCGGCCGCACCTTGCGGGCATTGCCCTTGATGACGGTCTGCCCGAGGCTCACCTGGCCGTCGCCCGCGATCACCACCCGGTTCGCCTTGCGGACCGACAGGATGGTGGTGCCATGCCACGTGGGCAGCTCTGCCATGGAAGTTCCTTTCCTTGCCAAAGGCTTCATGTAGTGGGCTTGCCCGGCAAAGAAAAGCCGCTCGTGAACGCCGGTCTTGGCCATTGCCTTTGCCATCTGCTAAGAGGCGCGGCATTCAGCAGCTGGAACCAAAGCGCCATGCGCCAGGCCTCGATCGACCGGAAGACCACGGAAACCCGGATTTCCGCCACCGTCAGCCTGGACGGGACGGGGGCCTATGACGTCAAGACCGGCGTCGGCTTTCTCGACCACATGCTGGAGCAGCTGGCACGCCATTCGCTGATCGACATCACGCTCAGGGCCGAGGGCGATCTCCACATCGACTTCCACCACACGGCCGAGGATTCCGGCATCGCCATCGGCCAGGCCGTGGCCAGGGCGCTGGGTGATCGCAAGGGTATTCGCCGCTACGCCAGCCTGCACCTGCCCATGGACGGCACCCTGACGCGCGCCGCAATCGACGTGTCGGGCCGCCCCTTCCTGGTCTGGAAGGTGAATTTCACCGCACCCAAGATCGGCGATTTCGATACAGAGCTGGTGCGCGAATGGTTCCAGGCCTTCGCCATGAACGCCGGGGTCACGCTGCACGTCGAGACGCTCTACGCCGACAACAACCACCACATCGCGGAATCCTGCTTCAAGGCCTTGGCGCGCGCCCTGCGCGAGGCCATCGAGATTGATCCGCGGCAGAAGGACAGGATTCCCTCCACCAAGGGATCGCTGGCAGGCTGATGACGCTTTTCACCGTTCTCGAGCCGCCGGACCGAAAGCCGGAGCGGGTGGCCTTCATCCCCGACGAGGTCGCCTTAGGAGGTTTCGTGTTCACCTATCTGTGG
>JADCDC010000451.1 GCA_020252385.1 Aestuariivirga sp. | reverse complement strand
TGCCGGTAGGAGGCCTCGACATGGCGGATCTCGCCCAGCTCGCCGGCGGCGATCAGGGCGTGCGCCTTCTGCAGGGCCGCCACGTTGCGGTAGCTAAGGTTCACCATGTTGACGATGCCACGTGCCTCGGCGGCCGCCGCCATCTCGTCGGCCAGCGCGAAATTCTCGGCGAGCGGCTTCTCGCACAGCACGTGCTTGCCCGCCTGGATCAGCGTCATGGTGGTGGGATGGTGGATGGCATCGGGCGTCACGTTGGTGGCGGCGTCGAACTGGCCCCAGTCGAGTGCCGCCTCGAGGCTGCCGAAGGAGGCCTCGATCGCATGCTTGGCGGCAAAGGCTTTGGCGCGCTCGACATCGACATCGACGGCGGCCACCACCTTGACCCGGGGATCGGCGGCGAACAGCCTCGCATGGTTGGCGGCCATCGCGCCCGTGCCGAGAACGAGAATGCGGAGCTTGTCCGCAGCAGCCCTCACCGGTAGCCCTCCTCGCCATCGGCATGAAGCCGCGGCCCCTTCACCTCGAGCGGCACCGGCGCCTTGTCATGCGGCACGTTCGGCGCGTCGCCAACGCTCCGCCAGGGTGCTGCCGGATTGTGGGCCCAGTGCGTGGCATTGCGGATCACCTGCAGCACCTGCGGATTGTGATAGGTGGGATAGGCCTCGTGGCCGGGGCGGAAATAGAAGATGCGGCCGGCCCCGCGCTGGTAGGTGACGCCGGAGCGGAACACCTCGCCGCCCTCGAACCAGGAGATGAAGACGGTCTCCATCGGTTCCGGAATGGTGAAGGGCTCGCCATACATCTCCTCGTACTCGATCTCGATGTATTCGGGCAGGCCCGCAGCGATCGGATGGTTGCGGTTGATCACCCAGACGCGCTCCACCTCGCCCGCCTCGCGCCACTTGAGAGAGCAGGGGGTGCCCATCAGCCGCTTGAAGATCTTCGAGAAGTGCCCCGAATGGAGGACGATGAGGCCCATCCCCTCCCACACCCGCTTCTGCACGCGTTCGACGATCGCGTCGTCGACCTTGCCATGCGCCATGTGCCCCCACCACAGCAGCACGTCGGTCCTGTCGAGGCGGTCCTGGGTGAGGCCGTGCTCCGGCATGTCGAGCGTTGCCGTCTCGACCGTCACCGCCGCATCGCCCGCGAAGGCCTTGGCAATCGCGCCGTGGATGCCGTCCGGATAGAGCCTGCGCACCAACGCGTTGCTCTTCTCGTGCTCGTTCTCGTTCCATACCAGTGCGCGAATGGGCATGACCTTCTCCCGTGGCCGACGACCGGCCCGGAATAGCACGGACGCGGCGCACATTCAAATCGCTTTGGAAAGCTTCGCTTCGCAGCCGCGAAACGAAGCCGGTTGAGAAAACGCTTTTGCACAGCCATTTCATGGCGTAATCACGGGCGCGGAAAGAACCTCTCGGGCGGACGAAGTCATGAAAATCCAAAGCGCTTTGGGAATTACTGAGAGATTCGACCGGTGCGTCGATGCTGCGGATCTGGACCGTCGCGCGCGCGATCTCCTGAAGCTCAGGTTCAGGCGCAGTGCCGAGGATCTGTTCGCTCCGCTGGATGAGCTCTATGGCGCCCACAGGGATTTCGCGGCCGTGCGGGAAGAGCTGCTGGCCGCACTGGTCGATGCGCAGCGCGAGCGGCCGGAGGCGCTCCGCCTGCGCGACCTCGCCTGCGACCTCGAGCCCGACTGGTTCCTCAGGCCCGGCATGGCGGGCTATGTCTTCTATCTCGACCGCTTCAACGGCAACCTCGCGGGCGTTCTCGACAAGCTCGACTACCTCGAGGAGCTCGGCGTGAGCTACGTCCACTTCATGCCCTGCCTCAAGCCGCGGCCGGGCGACAGTGACGGCGGCTATTCGGTGATGGACTACCGGGAGATCAATCCCGCACTCGGCAGCATGCGCGATCTCGAGACGGTCACCGAGGCACTTGCCGCGCGTGGCATGAGCGTCTGCCTCGATCTGGTGCTGAACCATACGGCAAAGGAGCACGCCTGGGCGGAGCGCGCGCGCCAGGGCGAAACGGCCTTCCAGGATTTCTACTGGATGTTCGACGACCGCAAGCTTCCTGATGCTTACGATCGCACACTGGTCGAGGTGTTTCCCGCTCATGCGCCGGGAAACTTCACCTGGCATCCGGACATGGGAAAATGGGTGTGGACCACCTTCAACGAGCACCAGTGGGATCTCAACTGGTCGAACCCGCGTATCTTCCTCGAGATCGTGAAGGTGATGCTGTTCCTCGCCAACCGCGGCGTCGCGGTTCTCAGGCTCGATGCCGTGGCCTTCATGTGGAAGCGCCTTGGCACGCGCTGCCAGAACGAGCCCGAGGTGCATCTGATCCTGCAGGCATTGCGCGCCGCCAGCCGCATCGTGGCGCCGGCCTTGATCCACAAGGCGGAGGCGATCGTCTCCCCGCGCGAGCTGATCCCCTATCTGGGCCAGGGCCGGCACAGCGGCAAGGAAGGCAATCTCGCCTATCACAATTCGCTCATGGTGCAGTTCTGGTCGTCACTTGCCTCCCGCCAGACATCGCTGATGACGCATGTGTTGCGCACGCATTTCCCCGAGAGCTTCGTCAACGCCACCTGGGGCACCTATCTCCGCTGCCATGACGACATCGGCTGGGCGGTGACGGATGAGGACGCCACGGCAGTGGGGCTCTCGGGGCCTCGTCACCGCGCCTTCCTCGCTGACTTCTACACCGGCCGCCATCCGGGAAGCTTCGCCAGGGGCGGCGACTTCCAGTCGGACCCGGGCACGGGCGACCGCCGCACCAATGGCAGCTGCGCCTCGCTCTCCGGCCTCGAGACGGCGCTGGAGTCGGGCGATGCGGAGGCTATCGACGCCGCCGTCCACCGCATCCTGATGGGCCATGCGCTGATCGCCAGCTTCGGCGGCATTCCGCTCATCTACATGGGCGACGAGCTGGGGCTGCTCAACGACCATTCCTATGAGCGCGACCCGCATCTCCGTCATGATGGGCGCTGGATGCACCGCCCGCCGATGGACTGGGCCCGGGCCGAGCGCCGCCATGACCGCTCCAGCATCGAAGGCCGCATCCACGGCGGGATCAGGCACATCCTCGCGCGCCGCCGCGACACGCCCCACATCCATGCCGCCAACCCGACCGAGATCCTCGATCCCGGCATCGAGGGCGTCTTCGCCTTCGCGCGCAGGAGCCCGGTGGGGCCGCTCGTCTGCCTGTTCAATTTCAGCGATCGCTGGCTGTCGATCCCGGCGCGGCAGCTCGCTGCGGCGGGTGTCAGAGAATGGCGGGACCGGCTGGCGGATGTCGATGTCGTGCTCGAGGACGATACGCTGCCCTTCCCGCCGCAGGGCCGCATCTGGCTGAGCTAGGAATTCAGTCCCCCGGCGCCGCCATGGTGGACTGGCGCACCACGAGATCCACGGGCCACACCTCCTGCGGCAGGGGGGCGGAGGGGTCCCTCAGCATGGCAACACAAAGCTCGACGATCCGCCGCCCCGCCTCGCCGATCGGGGACTGGGTCGCGGTGAGCGGCGGGTCGAAATCTTCCGCCCCCATGCCGTGCAGCCTGTCGTCATGCGCGATGAGCGCCACGTCGCGGCCGATTGCCAGGCCCGCCGCCGCCGCCGCGCGCTTCACACCAAGCGCCAGCCCGATCGAGGAGCAGACGAACGCCGTCGGGCGCTTGCCCGCAGGTCGGGACAGCATGGCGGTGGCGGCGGCGAGGCCTTCCTGCTCCACCATGGCGCCCGACCAGAGGAGATCGTCGGGTGCCGGCAGGGAGCGCGCCGCCAGCGCCTTGCGGAATCCCCTGTCGCGGTCGGCCGCAAAGTTCAGGCGGCTCTCGCCATTCAGCAGCGCGATCCGCCGGTGGCCCAGATCGGTCAAGAGCTTTGCCGCCGCGAAGAAGGCGCCCTCATTGTCGATGTCGACGAAGCCATAGGGTTCGGCACTGCGCGTGCGCCCATGCACGATGAAGGGCATCTTCAGCTGGCGCAGCAGGGCAGGGCGCTGATCCTCGATCAGCGGGCTTGACACGATCATCGCATCGACACGGGCGTTGCGCACGGCGCGGCGGTAAACGCTCTCCTCGGTCTGCGAGCCATGCGCCATGGCGAGCGTGATGTCGTAGCTCAGTTCGGATGCCTTGCCCACGCAGCCGCGCAGGAACTCGGTGAACAAGAGATCGCCCAGGAAGTTGCGCTCGCCCGGGAACACCAGTCCCAGCGTGCCGGACTGGCCGGTGGCCAGCCGCCGCGCCGCAGCACTCGGGCGGTAGCCGTGGAGTTCGGCGGCGGCGCGCACGCGCGCACGGGTTTCCTCCGAGACTTCGGGAAAGCCGTTGAGGGCGCGGCTCACCGTCGTCTGCGACAGGCCGAGCACGGCGGACAGTTCGCGCAGGTTCATGACAGCGGTATCCCATATTCCCAAAGCGCTTTCAAAACGATTCTCATGGGAGAAGCCCGAAGCGGCCATGAACCGGCCCCGCCGGCCATGCTGCAATGCAACAGAAAGACCCGGTATGTCTGCAACCGTTACGGCAGTTTCGCTTGACCGGCCTGGCTTTCCAGCCTATGAACGATCGTCTCAAAGCGCTTTGAATAATGGACCGGGGGCTGAACCACCGGCAGGCTTGGCACCCCGCTTCATCATATGGGAGGAACACTGATGAAATTCCGTCTGGCACTCGGCATCGCCGCCCTGGCCCTTGCAGTCACCACACCGGCCATGGCCGAACTGAAATTCGCGCCCGGCGAGGACAAGCGCTTCAACTGGGCCAATTTCGAGGAGCTGAAGAAGGTCGATCTCAAGGGCGAGACGCTCACCATCTTCGGGCCCTGGCGCGGCGACGACGAGAAGCTCGTGCAGTCCATCCTCGACTATTTCCGCGAGGCCACGGGCGCGGAGGTGAAGTATTCGTCATCCGAGAACTACGAGCAGCAGATCGTGATCGACACCGAGGCGGGCTCGCCGCCCAACATCGCGATCCTGCCGCAGCCGGGCCTTCTCGCCGATCTCGCCGCCAAGGGCCGCCTCGTGCCGCTCGCCGAAGG
>JADCDC010000450.1 GCA_020252385.1 Aestuariivirga sp. | reverse complement strand
GACGCCCAAGGCCGCGCCATGGGGCTTGCCGGCCTCGTCGCCGAACTGTCACGCATCGAGGGTATCGAAAGGCTTCGCTACACCACCAGCCATCCGCGGGACATGACGGAAGACCTGATCGCCGCCCATGCCGAGAACCCCAAGCTGATGCCCTATCTGCACCTGCCCGTGCAGTCTGGTAGCGATCCGATACTGAAAGCCATGAACCGCGGGCACAGCGCTGCCGACTATCTCCGGCTGATTGAGCGGATTCGCGCTGCAAGGCCGGATATCGCGCTGTCCGGCGACTTCATCGTCGGCTTTCCCGGCGAGACGGACAAGGATTTCGAGTCGACACTCGCCCTCGTCAGGGAGGTCCGCTACGCCGGCGCGTTCACCTTCAAGTATTCCCCCCGCCCGGGAACGCCGGCGGCCGAGCGTGACGCCCAGGTTCCAGAGAAGGTGAAGTCGGCGCGGCTTCAGGAGCTTCAGGCGCTGATCCACGGCCAGCAGACGGCCTTCAATTCCGCCCTGGTCGGACGGACGGTGCCGGTCCTCCTCGAAAAGCCCGGCCGGGACCCCGGACAGCTTGTCGGGCGCTCACCCTACCTGCAATCCGTTCACCTGGAGGGGGATAACACCCTTATCGGAAGGATCGTGGATACCCATATCACGGGGGTTGGAACCAACAGTCTTTCGGGCCATTATGCCCGGGCAGCTTAACCACGGAGAATCGATTCCTTGAATCCGCCCGTCACTGCGGCCCAGCTCGGCAGCCACAAGACCGGCTCCCGGCAAGAAGATTCGGATATTCTCACCCTCTCCTTCGACGATAACCGGCTGTTGTCATTGCTCTGCGGCGAGCATGACGAGAATCTCGCGATTCTCGAGCACCGGCTGGACGTCGACATCACGCCACGCGGCAACCGCCTTGCGGTGCGCGGCGGCGAGCCGGGCCGCAACGCCGCCCGCGACGTGCTGATGGCGCTCTACAACCGGGCGCGCCGCGGGCTCGACATCACCAAGGGGGAAGTCGAGGGAGCGATCCGCATGCGCGAGGCCCAGGAAGCGAACATACCCGGCAGCGCCATCCGCACGCGGCGCAAGCTGGTGATGCCGCGCACCCCGACGCAAGGGTCCTATATCGAAGCGATCCGCCGCCATGAGCTGGTCTTCGGCATCGGCCCCGCAGGCACCGGCAAGACCTACCTGGCGGTGGCCTGTGCCGCCGAGGCGCTGATGAACGGCGAAGTGGACCGCATCGTGCTGTCGCGCCCGGCGGTGGAGGCTGGCGAGCGCCTGGGCTTCCTGCCCGGCGACATGAAGGAAAAGGTCGATCCCTATCTGCGGCCGCTCTACGACGCTCTCTACGACATGATGCCCGCGAGCCTCGTGGCCAAGGGCATCGCCGAGAACCAGATCGAGATCGCGCCCCTCGCCTTCATGCGCGGACGCACGCTGTCTTCCGCCTTCATCATTCTCGACGAGGCGCAGAACACCACGCCGCAGCAGATGAAGATGTTCCTCACCCGCCTTGGCGAGGGCAGCCGCATGGTGGTGACGGGCGACCCGACGCAGGTCGACCTTCCTTCGGGCGTGAGTTCCGGCCTGTCCGATGCGGTTGCGGTGCTGAAAGGTGTCCAGGGTGTCGCCTCCGTCGGCTTCACCAATTCCGACATCGTGCGCCATGCCCTGGTGGGCCGCATCGTTGCGGCCTATGACAAGAAGGCTCCCAAGCCAAAGAAATGAGCGTTTCGATCGAGGTCGAGGATGAGGCCTGGCGAGTGTTCGACGGGCTGGACCAGCATGCGCGGACGGCGGTGGCCGCCGCGCTGGCGGGTGCGGGTGCGGTGCCGGGAACGGTCGAGATCGCGCTGCTCTTCACCCATGACGACGCGGTCGCGGACCTCAATGCCGAGTGGCGCGGCAAGCAGGGTCCGACCAATGTGCTGTCCTTTCCCGCACCGTCCGGAATGCCCGTTCCCAAGGGAGAGCCGAGGCCGCTTGGCGACATCGTGCTGGCTTACGGCGTGATCGCCCGCGAGGCGGCAGCCCAGGGCAAGACGTTGCATGACCATACGGCACACCTTATTGTGCATGGCGTGCTGCACCTCCTGGGCTTCGATCACGAAACCGGCGCCGACGCCGAAGACATGGAAAGACTCGAGACGAGCATCTTGAAAGGGCTGGGCGTTTCCAATCCCTATGAGTGACACCGACAACGGCGGCGCATCGGCCAGCTCCGAGCAGGGCCGCGAGAGCATCTGGCAGCGCCTGAGGAGCAGGTTCGGCCGCGGCAAGGACATCGGCCTCAGGGAGAGCCTCGAAGGCGCGATCGAGAGCCACGAGGCCCAGAACCCCGGCGAGACGGTGGGCCAGGAAGCCAAGTCGATGATGCTCAACATCATCGAGTTCTCGAGCCTGCGCGTCGACGACGTGATGGTGCCCCGCGTCGACATCGTGGCGATCGACGAGGCCGACACGATGCAGGACCTGCTCGAGAAGTTCATCGACGCCAACCATTCCCGCGTGCCGGTCTACCGCGAGACGCTCGACGGCGTCACCGGCATGATCCATGTGAAGGACTTGCTGCGCTGGCTGGTGGCGAGGGGTGCCAAGAAGCGCCGCACCACGAAGCCGGAGAAGGTCGAGAAGGCCGATCAGGCGCCGCTTGCGGGACTGAGCATCGCGGCGGCCGCGCTCGCAACACCCGTGAAGCAGGCGGGACTCAATCGCGATGTGCTGTTCGTTCCGCCTTCGATGCCGGCCACCGATCTCCTGGTTCGCATGCAGGCGAGCCACACCCATCTCGCCATCGTCATCGACGAGTATGGCGGCACCGAGGGCCTGGTCTCCATCGAGGACCTCGTCGAGGTGATCGTGGGCGACATCTCGGACGAGCACGACACCGACGAGAACCTCGAGATCAAGCCGCTGGAGGAGAAGATCTATGCCGCCGACGGCCGCATAGACCTGGCGGAGCTCGAGGCGCTGCTGGCGGTCGATCTGCTGCCCGAGGACGAGGAAGAGGAGGCAGACACGCTGGCGGGCCTCATCTTCAAGATCGCCGGCCGTGTGCCGACGCGCGGCGAGATCATCCGCCATGACAGCGGGTTGGAGTTCGAAATCCTCGACTCCGACCCCCGCCGCGTCAAGCGCGTGCGGATCAACGCCCGGAACGTGTCCGCGCCCAGCGACGAACCAGCGGGCGAAAGTACCTCCGGGTAGAAGCGCGTTCCCTTACCGTTCTTGACGATTGCCACAACCCTCGGTAACGTAAAGTTCCAGGGATGGTGAGCGGATGACCTCGCGCGCGGCGACAGTGGCATTTCAGGGCATCGAGGCGGTGTCGGTGGACGTGCAGGCCCAGTTCGTCTCGGGGCTCGTGCAGTTCAACGTGGTGGGCCTCGGTGACAAGGCGGTGGCCGAGAGCCGGGAGAGGGTTCGGGCGGCGCTCCATGCCATCGGCCTGGCACTCCCCGGCAAGCGGCTGGTGGTCAATCTCTCGCCGGCCGATCTCCCCAAGGAGGGAAGCCATTTCGACCTGCCAATCACGCTGGCGGTGCTCTCCGCGCTCGGCATCATCCCACAGGATTTCCTCAACCGCTACGTGGTGATGGGAGAGCTGGCGCTGGATGGTGCGATCCTCGGCGTCTCTGGCGTGCTGCCAGCCGCGATCGCCGCCAACGCGCGCGACATGGGCCTGATCTGCCCCAGGGTGTCCGGTCCCGAAGCGGCCTGGGCGGGCGAGGATGCCGACATCCTGGCCCCGGAAAACCTCATCCAGCTGATCAACCACGTGAAGGGCACGCAGGTGCTGAGCCGCCCCCGGCCCGCGGTCACGCCGGAGGCCGACGACATGCCCGACCTCCGGGACGTAAAGGGACAGGAGAGCGCCAAGCGGGCTCTCGAGGTGGCTGCCGCGGGTGGGCACCATCTCCTCATGGTGGGTCCGCCGGGGGCCGGCAAGTCCATGCTGGCGCAGCGGCTGCCCTCGATCCTTCCGCCGATGGACTCACGCGAGATGCTGGACGTGAGCATGGTGGCCTCGCTTGCGGGCGAACTCGCCGGCGGCAGGCTCTCCCGCCGGCGGCCCTTCCGGGCGCCGCATCATTCCGCCAGCATGCCCGCCCTGGTGGGCGGCGGCCTGCGCGCCAAACCAGGAGAGATGGCGCTGGCGCATCATGGCATCCTGTTTCTGGACGAACTGCCCGAGTTCCAGCCGCGCGTGCTGGAATCGCTGCGCCAGCCGATGGAGACAGGCGAGACGGTGGTGGCGAGAGTGAACTACCACGTCACCTATCCGGCGCGCTTCCAGCTGGTGGCTGCCATGAACCCCTGCAAGTGCGGCCTTGCGGGAGAGCCCGGGCATCTCTGCCGCAAGGGCCCGCGCTGTGCCGCCGATTACCAGGCGCGGATTTCGGGTCCACTGCTGGACCGGATGGACATCCAGATCGAGCTTCGCGCCGTCAGGGCCTCGGACCTGACCCTGCCGCCGCCCACTGAAACCAGCAGCGACGTGGCAGCCCGGGTGCTGGCGGCGCGTGTCATCCAGGCCGACCGCTTCGTGAGGCTTGGAAAGCCAGACCTCCGGACCAATGCGGAAGCCGACGGCGAACTGCTCGACACCATCGCCAAGCCGGACGCAAATGGTCTCAAGCTGCTGCGCGAGGCGGCGGACGCCATGAACCTTTCAGCGCGCGGCTATCACCGCGTGCTGCGCGTGGCCCGCACGCTGGCGGACCTCGACCGCCGGGACGACGTCTCCCGCATCCACATCGCCGAAGCGCTCAGCTACCGCCAGAAGCTCGGCGCGTTCCAGACGGCCGCGTGAGCGCGCTGCCTTACGGTCTCGCAACTTTCCAATTCCGGGTGTCTGTGGCAAACACCGCGCGAGGAGTGACGGACGCTGCTACACACGCCAGACATTTCCGCCCGGCGCGGCAATCTGATCCTGCGTCAGGCGACCGGCGCCGGCGAGGTCGAAGCCTGTCAGCGGCTCCGCTACCGTGTCTTCTACGAGGAACGAGGCGCCACCGCGCGGGATGAGGCGCAACGGCAAGAGATCGACAGCGACCGCTTCGACGCCATCTGCGATCACCTCGTCGTCATCCACGCGGGAGAGCCTCTCTCGCCTGCCGCCATCATGCTGGATGACGGCGAGCTGATCGGCACCTACCGCCTGCTCCGGCAGGAGGTGGCCGATGCGCATGGCGGATTCTATACGCAAGGCGAATTCGACATCGCACCGCTGATCCGCCAGCATCCCCGCCTGCGCTTCCTGGAGCTTGGCCGGTCCTGCGTGCTGAGGCCGTTCCGCACCAAGCCAGTCGTCGAACTTCTCTGGCAGGGCATCTGGAACTACGTGCGCGCCCACGACATGCATGTGATGCTGGGCTGCGCCAGCCTCGAGGGAACCGACCCCGCGGCACATGTGATGGCGCTGAGCTTTCTGGCACAGTCCGCAGCACCGCCCGAATGGCGGGTGCGCGCGCTGCCGGAGCACGCCATCGACATGCGGCACATCGCCCCGGAACAGATCGATCAGCGGCGCGCGCTGAAGGACCTGCCTCCGCTGATCAAGGGCTATCTGCGGCTCGGCTGCTTTATCGGCGAAGATGCGGTCATCGACCACCAGTTCAACACCATCGACGTGCTGATCATCCTGCCCGTGTCAGCCATCAACCCCCGCTACTTCGCGCACTTCGGGCAGCCTAACGATTGATATCATAGGCGGCGATGGCGGCCAGGTTCAGGATCTCCGAGGCGGTTGCCGACATCGAGGCGATCTGCACCGGCTTGTCGAGGCCCGTGAGAAGCGGCCCCACCACCGTGACCCCGCCCAGCTGCTGCAGCATCTTGGTCGAGATCGAGGCGGAATGCGCGGCGGGCATGACCAGCACATTGGCCGGGCCCGTCAGGCGGCAGAAGGGAAACAGCGCCATCGCCTCGCGCGAGAGGGCCACGTCAGCCGCCATCTCGCCGTCATACTCGAAATCGACGTTGCGCCGGTCGAGCACGGCCACGGCATTGCGCACATACTCCGAACGTTCACCGCGCGGATAGCCGAAGGTGGAATAGGACAGGAAGGCGACGCGCGGTTCGTAGCCGAAGCGGCGTGCCACCCCGGCCGCCTCCTGCGCGATGTCGGCAAGCTCCTCCGCCGAGGGCAGCTCGTGGATCGAGGTGTCGGCGATGAACACCGTCCGCCCACGGACGAGCGCCATCGAAACGCCGATCGGCCTGTGCCCCGGCCGGTTGTCGACGGCGCGGCGGACATTGTCGAGTGCTACGGAGAAATTGCGCGTCAGTCCCGTCACCATGGCGTCGGCATCGCCCATCGCCACCATGCAGGCGGCGAAGACGTTGCGGTCCTGGTTCACCATGCGCTGGCAATCCCTGAGGAGGAAGCCGTTGCGCTGCAGCCGCTCATAGAGGAAATTGGCGTAGTCGACGTTGCGGTCCGAGACGCGGGCATTGGAAATCTCGACATTGTCGTGCAGTTCGAGCGCCCCGCTGGTCATCGTCTTGACCACTTCGCTTTCGCGGCCGATCAGGATGGCGCGGCCCAAGCCCGCGCTGGCGAAGCTGTTCGCGGCGCGGATCATGCGGTCTTCCTCGCCCTCGGCGAAGACCACGCGCTTGGGCGCCACGCGCACCTTCTCGAACACGCTCTGCAGCGTGCCGGCGATCGGGTCGAGGCGTGCGGAGAGCGTGTTCGCATACTCTTCCAGATCGGCGATGTGGCGCCGTGCGACGCCGCTCTCCATCGCCGCCTTGGCCACCGCCACGGGGATGGTGGAAATCAGCCGCGGATCGAAGGGCACCGGGATCAGGTAGTCGCGCCCGAAGGAGGGGCGCGATCCGTGATAGGCGGCCGCCACCTCGTCCGGAACGTCCTCCCGCGCGAGGCCGGCGAGCGCCTGTGCGGCGGCGATCTTCATCTCGTCGTTGATGGTGCGCGCCCGCACGTCGAGCGCGCCACGGAAGATATAGGGAAAGCCAAGGACGTTGTTGATCTGGTTCGGATAGTCGGAACGGCCCGTGGCCATGATGGCATCCTGGCGCACCTTCTGGACCTCCTCCGGCAGGATCTCCGGATCGGGGTTCGCCATGGCGAAGATGATGGGATTGGGCG
>JADCDC010000045.1 GCA_020252385.1 Aestuariivirga sp. | reverse complement strand
GCCATGACCACGAAGCCGTCGCTGTTCCATTGCCCCTCGGACTGGCGCAGATGGACGCGCCCCGCCTCGTCATGCCGCCCGACCGCCAATGGCCCGGGAACGGCGCAGGCAGGGCATTTTCTCACCAACCATAACTTCTGGGTCTGCGTGCAAGCTGCCATGCCAGGGCAGGCCAGGATTGTTTGCGAACGACCTGCCTTCGCCGTAGTCTGGGGCATGATGGAGTCTGAGGATCATCGGGGCTGGCTGAAGAGCATGCCGGCGGAGGTGCTGGCCGGACTCTCCGCACGTTCGAACGGGGCGGGGCTTCTGCACCTCGCCGGGCACCTCGGCCTCATGATCCTGCTGGGAACGCTGATCGTCCTCGGCGTGCCGGGATGGTGGCTGTTGCTTCCCGTGCAGGGCATCCTGTTGGTTTTCCTGTTCACGCTGGAGCATGAGGCAACGCACCAGACGCCCTTCGCCTCCGTCCGCCTCAACGAGATCGTGGGGCATCTCTGCGGACTGGTGCTGCTGCTGCCCTTCCTGTGGTTTCGCTACTTTCACCTCGCGCATCACCGCTGGACCAACATCGAGGGCAAGGACCCCGAGCTTGCTGCGGCGAAGCCTGCAACGCTTTCCGGCTGGATCATGCATGTTTCGGGCCTGCCCTACTGGGTGGCCTCGATCCGCCTGCTCGCCGCGCTCGCCGCGGGGAAGGCCGATGAGGAGTATCTGCCCCGCAATGCGAGGACGCGCATCGTGCGTGAGGCCCGCATCATGCTGCTGGTCTATGCCGGCCTCGCGGCAAGCCTGTGGTGGTCGCCACTGGTTCTCTGGGTCTGGGTGCTGCCGGTTCTCATCGGGCAGCCGTTCCTGAGACTCTATCTCCTCGCCGAACATGGCGATTGCCCGCACGTCGCCGACATGTTCCGGAACACGCGCACCACCTTCACCAACCGCCTCCTGCGCTTCCTGGCGTGGAACATGCCCTATCACGTGGAGCATCACGTGGTGTCTGCCGTGCCCTTTCACCGCTTGCCGGAACTGCATCAACTGATGCGTGAACGGCTGGCCGTCACGGCCGATGGTTACGCCGCATTCACCCGCGACTACCTGGCGCGCCGCACGGGCCACCGGACGCGCTGAATCAGTTTTTCTGTTCCGGGTCCAGTTTTTCCTTGGTTGAATAGTCTCGCCAGGAGTGCTGCGCCGTGAAGCCCAGTTCCTGCCTGGCCTTGGCAGTATCGATCAACCCTGAGAAACCAGGGAGCGCGCGGAGGAGTGGCACGCTTGGCAGGGCGCGGGCCAGCGCCGCGGCGGTTTCTTCCTCGAGATAGGTGTCCGCGGCGGCAAGGTAGACCCTGAGATGACCGTCGCCACGCCAGCCCAGCGCCAGCCCGATGCCGTGAGCCGCGTCTCTGGCATCGATGTAGCTCCACAGGTCCCGCACCGCCTCGGTGCTGTTCCGTCTTGGGCCGACCTGGGCGGCGAAGGTTTCCGGTGACTGCACCCAGGGCATTCGCAGTGAAACAGCAGACAATCCGCCCTGCCGCACTGCCGCCTCGATGATTTCCTCGCCCAGCCACTTTGACAGGCCATAGGCATCCTGCGCATGGATCGGCGAGTTCTCGTCCACCGGCAGCGCCTTCGGTGGGACGAACGGCTGGCCAAAGGGGTAACCAAGGACACTGATGGAAGAGACGTAGACGAGGCGCGGGATGCGGGCCAGCCGCGCGGCTTCAACGACGTTGAAGGTGGTGGCGACATTGGTATGGAAAACATCACCGGCGGTGTGACCAATGGGCCGCGGGATTGCAGCTAGGTGCACGACCGCATCGGCATCGCGGATCAGCTCAAGTGCCGAGGCAAACTGCGCAAGGTCAGCGCTGACCTGCGCCCAGCCGGCCGCACCCGAAGGCGGGCTCTTGTCAATGCCGACGATCTCATGGTCCGCGCGGCCGAGATGGTCTGCCACGTGACGGCCCAGAAAGCCCTGTGACCCGGTCACGATGATCTTCATCCCCAGTCCGTCCCCCGCGCTGAAAGGCAGACATTCACTCAAACAAATGGAACTGGAGGTGTCAACGAAGGGTCGGCCTGGCCGGCCTGGGATTGACTTCGACCTTCCGAGGGTTTTGTATCGGGAAGAAGAAACGTGCGAGTGCGTGCCGTGACCGACGACGTATTCTCTGCTCATCGAAATGTCGACACCATGCGCCTCGATGCGGGCCGGACCGCCGTGATCGTGGTCGACATGGTCAATGATTTCTGCAAGCCCGGCGGCGCCATGGTGCTGCCGGGCTATGAACGTCTGGTTCCACCACAGCTTCAGATCATCGAGGCGGCGCGCGCCAAGGGCGCTCCAGTGATCTGGGTGCATGACGAACATCGCCGCAACATGCGCAGGGATCGTGAGCTGGTGAAGCGCACGCCGCACTGCGAGGAGGGTGGCTGGGGCACCATGATCATCGAGGACCTTGGCGCCCGCGACGACGAGATTCATGTCAGGAAGCGCCGCTATTCGGCTTTCTTCGGAACCGACCTCGACCTCACACTGAAGGACATGCTGATCACCCAACTGGTGGTGTTCGGAGTCGTCACCAACATCTGTGTGCGCTCCACCGTGCATGACGGGTTCTTCCTGGGCTACGAGATTGTGGTGCCGCACGATGCCTGTGCGGCGACGGGCCCGCGGGAGCAGGAAAGCTCGCTCTACGACATCGCCACGCATTTCGGCGTGGTCAGCGACGCCGCGGCAGTCGCCAGGGCCTTGCGCGATGGCGCCGAGGTGGCAAACCTCGACATCGCAGCCTGATCTCCAGGGGACGCGGCACCGGCCCTGCTCCAGCCAGGGCCTAGGGCCCTGCGGCCGCCTATTGCCGCGGTAGATTTTCTAGTATTATCTGCTTTCCCGCTCGTCCCGGAAACAAATGCATTTTCCCGCGGCGATCATGATGTCGCGCTTGCTGCGCCAAAAAAAGGAGGAGATCCCCATGCTCACCATTTCCCGTCGCACGTTCCTGAGGACCAGCGGGGGCATCGCGGCCGCTGCTGCCTTCCCCATGCCAGCCGTGCTTGCCGCTGATCCTGTGAAGATTGGCGTCGTGCAGCCATTCTCCGGCGGGCTTGAGCTGTTCGGCGGCCAGGCCAAGCTTGGCCTTGACCTCGCGGCCGCCGAGATCAACGCCGCCGGAGGCATCATGGGCCGGCAGATCGAGCTGATCTATGAAGACGACAAGACCGATCCCAAGACTGCGGTCGAGCGCACCACGTCCCTGATCCGCCGTGACGGTGTCCTTGCCGTATCGGGCCCGATCACCTCCAACAACCGCGATGCCATGATGCCCACGCTTTCGCGCGCGAAGGTGCCGCTCCTGTATGCAACCAACTATGAGGGCGGGGGCTGCGACCGGTACCTGTTCTGCTTCAATACGGTGCCCAACCAGGAACTGGAGAAGCTTCTGCCGAAAATGAAGGAGATCGGCGGGCCCAGCTTCTATTTCTTCGGCGCCGACTACATCTGGCCGCAGAAGATGTTCGAGGCCGGCGAGAAGATCGTCGCAAGCGCCGGCGGCACGGTGGCGGGCAAGGAGTTCACGCCGTGGGGTGTGAAGGACTTCGCTCCAGTCATCCGCCGCATCAAGGATTCGGGTGCGAAGGTGCTGGTGTTCGCGCTTCCCGGTGCGGATGGCATCACGTTCATTCGTCAGGCTGAAGATCTGGGCCTGCTCAAGGACCTCAAGGTGGCTTTCCTCGGCTTCGGTGAACTCTACCTCGGTGCGTTCGGTGAAGGCAAGGCGCAGGACATGTGGGTGGCGCTTCCCTTCGCGCAGTCGCTCCAAACCGACCCGGTCAAGAAGTTCGTGGCCGACATCAAGAAGCTCGGTGGCGATGCAACGCCGGTATCGCAGTATGCGTTCACCCACTATGTATCGCTGCATGCCGCGAAGGCTGCTTTCGAGAAGTCCGGATCGATCGACAGCGAGGCGCTGGTCAATGGGCTCGAAGGCATCACGGTGGATGG
>JADCDC010000449.1 GCA_020252385.1 Aestuariivirga sp. | reverse complement strand
GGTCGTCGATGAGCGACAGGAGATGTGCGCCCGAGGCGTGGATGTCCTGCACGTAGCCGCGGTATTTCTCGTTGTCGATCTCGCCGAAGCGGCCGAGCCGCATGACCTCCGAGAAGCCCATGATGGCGTTGAGCGGTGTTCTGAGCTCATGGCTGACGGAGGCGAGAAACTCCGACTTCTGCCGGCTCGTCGCCTCGGCCCGTTCCTTCGCCTCGCGCAGTTCCGCTTCGGTCTTCTTCCATTGCGTGATGTCGCGCACCACCGCACAGAAGGCCGCCTGCGAGCGTGGCGCCTGCAGCCGCCCGATGGTGAGGAAGAGCGGCACGGTGCCCCCTTGCGCGACCTGTGCCGTCACCTCCCGCCCGTCGTTGAAGACGGCGGCGAGGCCGGGGCCCTGGAGGGCCGCCAGATAGTCGCGCACCGTCTTGCGGCTGTCGGGTGCGAGGAGGTCGATGAAGGGCTTTCCGGCGACCTCGGCGATGCGATAGCCGAAGATCGCCTCGGCACCCGCGCTGAAGGTATGGATGCGCGCGTCCTGGTCGAGCGTGATGATGCCGTCGGCGGCGGTGTCGAGGATGGCCCGCAATTCCTGGTCCGCCTCCGGGGAGGCTTGGCGCAGCGGCAGCTGGATCACCTCCGCCGAGGCGCGGGCGGGGGCGGCCTGCTCCGCCGTTGGCGGCTCGGGAGCAGGGGCGGGTGGCGGTTCCTGCCGGGGCGCCTCCACCTCTGCCGGGCTGATCACGAATTGCCGTGCGGGGCCGCCGAGCCAGGGAATCACGCTCATCTGCACGCCCGCCCGGATCGGCCTTCCGCCCGGCCCCGGAAAGTCGCAGTCGGGAAGCGACTGGGCGAGAGCGCCGAACTGGCGCGACAGGCCCTCGTCATTGATCACGTCCTCGCCCGTCTCGTGGCCGAACAGCCGGGCGGCGGCGGGGTTGGCGAAAAGGAGCTGGCCATCCTTCGCCACCAGCACCGCCTCGCAGCGGTTTTCGAGCGGCAGCCGCACCTGGTCGGGGATGCGCTGCAGCCGGCGGCGTGGGGCGGTGTCGGCAGCAGCGTCCGCCTCGCGCGCCGGCAACTGCCTTATGCCATCCTCCACCGCCTTGCCGAGCCGTTCGAAGACGGCGGCATCGGGCTCCGGCAGTGTCCGGGCGCGGGCGCCGCGCGTGGGTTCGGGTGCTGGTTCGGGCGCTGCTTCGGGCGCTGGTTCGGGTTGGGGCGCTGTCGCCTCTTGCTCCGCGGCGGGTGCGGTGGCGGCGGGCGGCGGGGCGAGCTGGCGTTCAAGCGCGCGCCGCTCGGTCACATCCTCCAGCATGAGGAGGGCGAAGGCGGTCGCCTGGTCCTGCTCGTCGAGTTGCTTCAGCGTCAGGCGGATGTCGCGCTTGCCGAACCCAACGGCCAGGCTGCGGGTCAGCGCCACCGTTCCGGCTGCCTCCGTGCGGTTCAGGAGGTCGAGGGCCAGGGCGGGATCGCCCAGCAGCCGCGCGAGCCCGCTCCTCTGGCCGGGCGCCAGCAGCGCCAGTGCGGCGGCGTTGAGGTGGCTGAAGGTGCCGTCCCGCCCGGCAATCGCGGCGGCGGCGGGAAGCCGGTTGAAGGCGAGGGCGGCGTGGGCCGCCAGGCTCGCCGCCTGCCCGGCGCTCTCATGGCGCGCGGCCACCAGCAGCCCGTCGCGCCCGTCCGGCAGGGCGTGGACCAGGCAGCGGCAGGCGATCGCGCCCCCCTCGCCGGCCGAAGGAAAGGCGAGCAGCGCCGTTTCGGCCTGGCCGCGGGCCAGCGCGCGGGAGAGTTCGGCGATGCGTGCCACGCCGGGTTCCCTCGGGTCGAAGGGGCGGTCCAGCAGGTCGAACAGGGTCTCGCCGCCGAAAAAGGAGATGCCGGCCGGGTTGGCCCACACGATCCGCATGCGTGCGGGATCCCAAAGCCAGGCCGCTTCAGGAGCATTCCGCAGATCGTCCAGCGTGGGGGCCGCCATGTCAGCCAACGCATCACCCTTGCATTCTTCCCATCTTTACGATGGCTTAACCAAAAAAGAAACGAATTCCGGAAAGCCCCCGGTCAGGCGTCGCCCAGCGCAGCGCAACATTTATGTTGCATTGCACAATAAACGGGTCTATATGGCGTCCATCAATTGGCGGGGACCCCGCCCACAGGAGAGAAGCCCATGTCGACCAAGAAGCCGAAGACCGAACTCCACAGCGAAGCCCAGGCCCAGGTGGCGAGCTTTGCCCAGAAGACCGTCGATCAGGCGCAGGCCGCCTTCGAGAAGGTCAGCGAAGTGGCGCACAGCAACGTGCAGCTCTTCGACGAGGCTGCCAACGCCTACAAGAACCGCGTCACCGACATCCAGCTGAAGACGATGGAATTCGCCCAGCTCAACCTCAATGCCGGCTTCGCCTTCGCCCGCAAGTTCTTCGCCGTCCGTGACCCGGCGGAAGCGATGACCCTGCAGCAGAGCTACTTCAAGGAGCAGGCCGAGACGCTGCAGCGCCAGGCTGCCGAGCTCAGCGAACTCTCCGTGGCGCTTGCCAAGGAATCGATGAAGCCCGTTCAGGAGACGATGACCAAGTCCTTCGCCGGCTTCTCCAAGGCCGTCGCGGCCTGATCCCGCAACACTTGCGGGTATCCGGACATTTCCTCCCCCAGACGTTCCGACTTCCAAGGCCCGCAGCGATGCGGGCCTTCTTTCATTCATTGTTGGCTTGAATTCGACCGCCACTGGAGCTAGGAACGCCGCTGCGTGCCGGGCTTCCGTCCGGCGCTGCCTGTGATGCCGCCTTAGCTCAGTTGGTTAGAGCACTAGATTGTGGATCTAGGGGTCGCCCGTTCGAGCCGGGCAGGCGGTACCACCGCGCCTATTGCATGCCGGCCTGCTGCCTGAGCATGCCTTCGGACCTCTGGAGTTCGTCCTCGATGCCGCCGAGCAGGCTCAGCAGCGCCCGCACGTCGCCTTCGTTCTGCATGCCGCCGGAAATGGCGAGCCGCAACACGTGAAGCTGCGCCTTAACGCGGGCAAGCGCATCCTCAAGTTCGGACATTGCGGGGGAAAAATCGGCAGAAGCGGCGTGATAGCTCATCGTATCCATCCGGTTCCGGGGGGCGCAGGGCACCCGAATTGAACGAAAGAATCTTTATCTATAATCTCACTGTATAGACGTTCATATGAAATTGCAAACGAGACGATAGGCCACAACCGTCACGAGATTGTCTTGTTTGACGAGAGGTCAGCTG
>JADCDC010000448.1 GCA_020252385.1 Aestuariivirga sp. | reverse complement strand
GCCACGGCGACCTGCTCAAGGACATGTATGACCTGAAACGCCACTGGCATCTGGCGCAGCTCATCAACACCGATCCGCTGACGGGCGAGGCCGTCTATCGCGGCATGTATCTCTGGATGCTGGGCTACCCCGACCAGGCCATCGCCGCCAGCAATGCGCGCGACGAGCACGCCCGCCGCCGCGGTCATCCCTTCGACCTTGCCTTCGCGCTGACACTCGGTGCGCAGGTCTTCGAGCTCTTGAAGCTGCCCGATGAGATCGAACGCCGTGCCGAGGAGGCGAATGCCGTCGGCCGCAAATACGGCGTGTCGCTGTTCTTCGAGATGATGGGCGAGATCACGCTGGGCGTGGCCTGGCTGCGCGCCGGCCGCTTTGCCGAAGCGGCCGAGCAGATCGACCGCGGCGTGACGCGGCTTGCCGCCACCGGCCATGGCGTCTGGCTCTCCTATCTCAGGGCCCTGCGCGGCGAGGCGCTGGCGCAGCTGGGCGACATCGCGGCCGCGCGGCAGGTGATCGACGGCAGCATCGCCCATATCGAGGCGGGCGAGGAGCGCTGCCACTATTCGGAGGTCCTGCGCCTGCGCGGCTGGGTGGCGGAATGCGAGGGCGATGCCGATGGCGCCGAAGCGCTGTTCCGCCGCGCCATCGCGGTGGCGCAGTCGCAGGAGGCGAAGTCATGGGAACTGCGCAGCACCCTGTCGCTGGCCGCGCTGCTTGCCGGGCGGGGCCAGGCGGCAGAGGCCCATGCCATGCTGGCGGCGGTCCATGGCTGGTTCAGCGAGGGTTTCGAAACCCATGATCTCAAGGCGGCCGCGCAGCTGCTCTCCCGCCTCTCCGCCGCTATCTGATACCCGGGCGCACGCGCACTGACGCGCGCGCCCGGGCCGTTCCTGCCGCCGAAGGTCAGTTCATCGGCTGGTCATTGTCGGCAATGGTCACCGTGGTGGTGTCGGTGCCGGCCACGAAGGTCCAGCCGGAGGATGGCCGCGAGAGCCTCAACGTGAAGCTTTCGTCCTGCTCCGCGGCGCCATCGTCCAGGATGGTGATGACGACGCTCGCCGTTGTGCTGCCCGGCGGGAACCTGACGATTCCGGACCTCGCCCTGAAGTCCCTCCGGGATGCGGCGGTGCCGGGTACCGTGGTGAAGCGAACGTTCGCCGCTCCGACCGGCGTGGACCGCGTGATGCTCACGGTAACCTGGCGCTCACCCTCGCTCACCGACTGCGTCGCCACGGCGAAGCCCAGTGTCTTGGGCGGCGGGAACACGATGTTGCGGATGAAGCTGTTGATGCCGCTTTCCGCCACATTGGCATAGACACCGGGGAAACCGGGCGTGCCGCAGCCGTTGCCGAAACTCACGATGCCCACGAGTTCGGTGAAGCCTCCTCCGCGGTTGATGGTGAGGGGGCCGCCTGAGTCGCCCTGGCAGGAATCCTTGCCGGACTCGCCCGCACAGATCATGCGGGAAGTGATGCCGGTCTGCGAGCCGCAGGAACCTCCCGACGCGGGTACGAAGGGAACGTCGACCTGCTGAAGTATGTTGGGGTAACTGTTTGACTGGTAGGCCAGCGTGCCCCATCCCGTCACGCGCAGCGGCGTGGCCGCCACGGTGGGCGCGATGCTGGCGAGGCTGGCGAAGGCAATGCCACTCACCGGTGTCGCGAGTTCCCACACCGCCACGTCATTGTCGAAGCCCGCTGCCGCGTTCCAGCCCGGGTGGATGAAGATGCTCTTCACGTTGATGCGCTGTCCGCTGCCGTCGAGTCTTTGAGTGCCGACCAGCACCTGCACCTGGCGCGAGGGGTTGCGGATGTCGTCGGAGCAATGCGCGGCGGTCACCACATAGCGCTCCGCCACCAGCGTTCCACCGCAGAACTGTGCCCGGAAGTTATCGCGGATGCGCTTGGCGAGCAGGCCGACCTGAAACGGATGCGCCGTCGGGTCGGCATTCTGCCCGCCGACGATGCGGGGCGCCATCATGCGGGGCTGTGCCATCGCAGGGGCGCTCGACCCGTGGGCGCCCGGCCGCATCGACTTCTGCCGCAGTTCGACGAAATCCCGCCGCCAGTTGAACGACCCGGCGTCGCTGATGCGCACCAGGCCCGGAACCTCCGCGAGGCGCGACAGGCCCGTCACATCGGTTTCGATGATCACATAGGGCATGTCCTCCAGCGCCTGGACGATGCGGAGCTTCGGCAGGGCCTTGCGCAGTTCCTGGGCAGCGGCCGCGATCTCCCGGCGCTGCTGTGTTGCCTCCCAGGCGCCGAGCAGGCTTTCGGGCGCGAAGGCGACATCGGTCTTGACCGCAACGCTGATGCCGCCCGCCTTGGCGGCCTCGGCCTTCAGGGCCGCGAGGTCGGCGGCGAGGCCGGCGTCCTGTCCGGCCAGCTTGGCGAGAGAGGAGCCTGGGGCAACCCCCTCCGAGAGGCGGGGCTGCGACGTTGCCGCGCTGCTTGGCAACGGGAAGGCGAGCGCGCACAGCATCAGGGCGAGAAGGGCGGACCCCAGCCAGGTCGTCAGAAGGCGCGTTGGCACCGGCGCGGACCGGCCAATGCAGGAAAGAAAAGTCATGCTGAAATCCCCTCGCTGTTGATGCTCGTCCTCCGTTTAGGT
>JADCDC010000447.1 GCA_020252385.1 Aestuariivirga sp. | reverse complement strand
CGCCTTTCCAGCGCATCGAGGCAGTCCAGCGGCGAGATTGCACCGCTTCTCAGGCCCTCGACGATTGCCGTGGCGGTCATCCGGATCAGGTCTGTCATGCAGGGCCCCTTGCTGCCGCAGGGCATGAAATCCGTTTGCCGCAACCCCGTCAACGGGCGTAAACACCGCGCCAGACATTCTTTCGCAGGAGAACATCATGAACGCACCTGTCGCAGCCCCCGGCATGAACAAGCAGTGGGTGGAGCGCCGTGCCAAGGCCGTGTCCCGCGGCATCAGCGCGGGCGCACCGGTCATCGCGGCACGCGCCGAGAACTCCGAGATCTGGGACATCGAAGGCAACCGCTATATCGATTTCGGCGGCGGCATCGCGGTGGTCAACACCGGGCACCGCCACCCCCTGGTGATGAAGCGCGTCTACGAGCAGCTCGAATCCTTCACCCATACCTGCGCCATGGTGATGCCCTACGCGCCCTTCATCGAGGTGTGCGAGAAGCTCAATGCCGTGGCGCCGATCTCCGACGAGAAGAAGTCGGCACTGGTGACGACGGGTGCCGAGGCGGTCGAGAACGCCATCAAGTTCGCGCGCGCCTACACGGGCCGCTCCGACGTGATCGCCTTCAACGGCGGCTTCCATGGCCGGACACTGCTCGGCATGACGCTGACCGGCAAGGTCGTTCCCTACAAGGCGAAGTTCGGGCCCATGGCGCCGGGCGTGTGGCACGTGCCCTTCCCGGTGGCGCACAAGGGTGTGACCATCGAGGACACGATGCATGCCATCGAGTGGTTGTTCAAGGCGGATGTCGAGCCCTCGCGCGTGGCCGCCATCATCATCGAGCCGGTGCAGGGCGAGGGCGGCTTCTACATCGCGCCCAAGGAACTGATGGTGCGCCTCCGGAAGCTCTGTGACGATCACGGCATCCTGCTGATCGCGGACGAGATCCAGTCGGGCTTCGGGCGCACGGGGAAGTTCTTCGCCATGGAGCACTATGGCGTCGAGCCGGACCTCATCACCTCCGCGAAATCGCTGGCGGGCGGCTTCCCGCTCGCCGCCGTGGTGGGCCGGGCGAAGATCATGGACGCGCCGGACCCGGGCGGCATCGGCGGCACCTATGCCGGCAACCCGGTAGCCTGTGCCGCGGCGCTTGGCGTGTTCGACGCCTTCGAGCAGGAGGGCCTGCTCGAGAAGGCCGAGAAGCAGGGCCAGATCATCATGGAGCGGATGAAGTCGATCAAGGCCAAGGGCCGCGGCATGCCGATCGGCGACGTGCGAGGCCTCGGCGCCATGTGCGCCTTCGAGCTCGTCACCCAGCATGGCGGCAACGAGCCCGATGCCGGCGGTGCGAAGGCGCTGGCGGCAAAGTGCCTCGAGCGCGGCCTGCTGATCCTCACCTGCGGCGTCTATGCCGACACGGTGCGCATGCTGACACCGCTCACGGCGTCCGAGATGGTGCTGAAGGAAGGCCTCGACATCCTCGAGAGCGCCATCCTCGGAAACTGAGGCAATCTGCCATCATCGAGATCGCCGGGTCCCTGGCCCGGCGATCTTTTCTTTGCGGCAGGCTCTTCCCATATCCCCGCCATGGCGATCCTTCTTCTCATCGGCGCGGCGCTGTTCATGGCGCTTGTCTTCGGCCCGCAGCTGTGGGTGAGCGCCACCATGCGCCGGCATGGCGCGGAGCGCGCCGACTTCCCCGGCACGGGCGGCGAACTGGCGCGGCACCTCCTCGACGAGGCGGGGCTCCAGCATGTGAAGGTGGAGCGCATCGCCGCGGGCGACCACTATGCGCCGGACGAGAAGGCGGTGCGGCTTTCGGCCGCCAACTTCGATGGCCGCTCGGTGACGGCGGTAGCGGTGGCCGCCCACGAGGTGGGCCATGCCCTGCAGCATGCCGAAGGCTACGGGCCCCTGATGCTGCGCCAGAAGCTCGCCGGCCTCGCCATCAACATCAACCGGCTGGGGGCTGTGCTGCTGATGGCCACACCCGTCGTCTTCGCGCTCACCCGCTCGCCCGTGGTGCTGCTGGGGCAGACGGCGGCGGCCTTCGTCATCATGTTCGCGACCGTCGTCATCCATGCGGTGACGCTGCCCACGGAGTTCAATGCCTCCTTCCGCCGCGCCCTTCCCGTGCTCGAACGCTACATACCGGCAGACGATATGCCGGCGGCGCGCAGCGTGCTGAAGGCGGCGGCACTCACCTATGTGGCGGCAGCGCTGGTGACGCTGCTCGACATCACGCGCTGGCTGCGCATCCTTAGATTCTGACTCAGACGGCCTCGTAGGCGCCGTCGACCATGCGGAGCCTGCCCTGCTCCACCAGGTGATCGAGATGGGCCCTTGTCGAGAGGGCGGCGGCGCCGTGAAGCTTCGGGTCGACATCGGCATAGATCGCCGCGACGATCTCCCCCACGCTGTGCGCCCCCAGCTTGACGCGGGCGCGGATTGCCTCCTCCCGCATGCGGCGGTGGGCGAGATAGCCCCGCACCAGCGGCAGCGGATCGCGCTTCGAAGGGCCGTGGCCGGGGTAATAGACCTCGTCCTCGCGGGCGAGCAGCTTCCGGAGCGAGGCGAAATAGGGGCCCATGCCGCCGTCCGGCGGGGCGATGACGCTGGTCGCCCAGGCCATCACGTGATCTCCGGAGAACAGCGCGCGCTCCTCGGGCAGCGCGAAGCACAGGTGGTTCGACATGTGGCCGGGCGTGAACAGCGCCTCCAGCGTCCAGCCGGGCCCGGTCACCGCATCGCCCTCGGCCAGCCGCACGTCGGGAATGAAATCGTGATCAATCGAGGCATCGAGCCTGAGGCCGCCTTCGCCCAGTGCCGCAACCGCGCCATAGGCGTGGGTGGCTGCACCCGTCGCCTCCTTCAGCCGCCGGGCAAGCGGCGAATGATCGGCGTGCGAATGGGTGACCAGGATGTGGGTGACGGTCTCGCCTTCGAGCGCTCGGAGCAGGGCCTGGAGATGGCCCTCGTCGTCGGGGCCCGGATCGATCACCGCGACCTTGCCGCGGCCCACGATGAAGGTCGATGTGCCCTTGAAAGTGAAGGGGCTCGGGTTGTTGACCAGGATCCTGCGGATCAGCGGGGACAGCACCTGGGCCTCACCGGGGACGACGTCGAAATCGCGGTCGAAGGTCAGGTCCGTCATGCAATGTTGCGGCGGCAGAACGCCGTCTCTATAATCAAGCCAAATGACACGTGCTCAACAGGGTAGGGGTGAACGAGAATGAATGCCAGCCTTCTTTCGGACCGTCTGTGGCCGCAGACCGGGATTGCGCGCAATGTGGTGCTTGCCGTCCTCGGCTCTCTCCTCGTGACGGCCGCGGCGCAGGTGAACGTGCCGATGCTGCCGGTTCCGATGACGCTTCAGTCGCTCGCCGTGCTGGTGATCGGTGCGGCCTATGGCGCGCGCCTCGGGGCGGCGACGCTGGCGCTCTACGCGCTGCAGGGTGCCCTTGGCCTTCCGGTCTTCGCCGGCTTCAAGTCCGGCGTCATGCTGGCGAGCTTCGGCTATGTGCTGGGCTTCATCGCCGCGGCCTATGTGGTGGGCTACCTCGCCGAGCGCGGCTGGGACCGTTCGCCGCTCAAGATGTTCGCCGCCATGATGCTGGGAGCGGTTGTGATCTATGTGCCGGGCCTCATCTGGCTGTCGGCCTGGATCGGGGCTGCAAAGGCGTTCGAGTTCGGCCTCCTGCCCTTCATCGCGGGCGACGTGGTGAAGGCTGCCGTGGCGGCGCTGGGCTTTCCCGCCGCCTGGGCGCTTCTCGGCCGGCGCTGAACTGCCTTCCCAAGGCCAAGCGGCGCGGGGCCCGAAGGCCGCCGCGCCGCGTTCCAAATTGGTCGGAGTGAGAGGATTCGAACCTCCGACCCCCTGCTCCCGAAGCAGGTGCGCTACCAGACTGCGCTACACTCCGTCATTGGCTCGGCGCGGCTTATAGCGGCGCAGGCAGCACTAGGCAAGCCTTGATCCCTCCCCTGCCGGGAGGCCCCGCAGCGAGCGGAGCGAGACGGGAAATCAGGCTTTCGACTTCCGCCCGAACAGCTTCTGGGCCTCGGCCGACATCTTGGCGAAGGCCTTCCTGGCCAGCGGCGTCAGGCGCACGTGCTTGGCCCGCCCGTCATTGGGATCCTGCACGCATTTGATCCATCCCGCCCGCTCGAGCTCGGCGATGCGGGAATAGACGGTGGGGGCCGTGCCGAAGCCCGGGCCCTTCACCACGTCGGACACGTTCAGAAGCCGCTGCTGCGACTCCGCCTCGCCGATGAAGTTCAAAATGGACCTTGAGGAAAGATCGAGTTCGTCAAGGCCCGTATTTGACTCAACATTGCGAATGACGCGGTTGATGCGGAAGATCAGATCATCGCTGCGCAACATGAAAAGCTTCTCTACGACTCGGGAAAAAACAACACAATGCGTGTTTACTCTGATGTGCGTGTCGCGGCAAGACGGCAATTCCACTTGTTTGTGTTACTTACTGTAGAAATAAACATTCGTACATCGCTATGATTTTGCCTGGGGACGGCCGCGCGCCCCGTGCGGCCACCGATGGCGGGGCCGGCCGGCGCTGATGCAAAGCTGGGCAAGGGCAACGGATGGAGCCCCAAACCGGCGGGAGGACACAGAGGCGCATGCCCCTAGGCAAAGCCCGGCGCACTGGCTATAGGGAGCGCCGCTGCTGGGGCGTCGCCAAGCGGTAAGGCAGCGGATTTTGATTCCGCCATTCGGAGGTTCGATCCCTCCCGCCCCAGCCAAACTGCTCCTTGCCCATCTTGACCCAACGAACGGATGCGGAATGGAACGAGCGCTCGAACACGACGTGGCGGGAAGCATGAACCGGGCCCTGTCGGTGCATGCGGGGCCTGGAACGTCGCTGGCAGCTGAGGGGATCGCGGCGGTGGAGCCTTGCAAGTCGCCGCTGGCGCGGCGATGACGGCCCAGGCCACCCGTTCAGCCAGGCACCCTGTGGGACGCCCGGACCGGCCGCAGCCAGTCATAGCCCAGATGGAAGAGGTAGGTGTAGGCGGCGTAGAACAGCGTCAAGGCGATGTCGATCGCCAGCGCCTCCCAGAAGCCATAGCCGCCCACCAGCATGAACACGGGCAGGCTGACCAGCGTGTCCGTCGCCTCGTGAGAGATCGCATGGACGATCCGCCAGCGGACCGGACGGTCGCTGGCGACACGCCCCGCAAGCCGCCATTCGAGGATGTCGAAGGCCAGATTGTGCAGGGGTGACCAGGCGAGCACCGCCAGCGTCATGGCCGCAATGACGAGGAAGGCATGTGTTGCCTCCGTATCCATCGCCAGCACGAAGGCAGGGACAGCAAGCATCAGCCCGCCGGCTTCATAGGCCAGTGCCTGGGCAAGACGTTCACCTCCCGAGCGCAGCGCCATGACGACCGCTTCCCTGTTTCCGACAGGGTCCGGATTAGTCCGGAACCGGCGCTGGGCATGTGGGTAAACCCACAGCCTGGGCATGATGTTTTCGCTAAAGTGTTTACCACTCCTGCGGATCAGGCTCTAGGGAACATCCTTGACGCGGCCGGAGGCGAGGACATCGAGGAAGAAGCCAGGCACCTCGAGGCCCGCCTTCACCTTGTCCTCGAGGTCACGCTCGGCGGAGCGGATGGCCGGAAGGCGGGCGAGAACCTGCGGAATGAGGCCCTGCGGAATCACCACCACCCCGTCCTCGTCACCGAGGATGACGTCGCCCGCCGCCACCTGCACGCCGCCGATGACGACCGGCAGCCCGACATGGCCGGGGCCGTTCCGGGCCGGGGAGTTGGGGGTGACGCCGGCGCAGAACACCGGCAGCCCCACGGCGCGGATGCCTGCCACGTCACGCACAAGGCCGTCGGTCACGAGGCCGGCGATCCCGCGGTTGCGGGCCATGCCCATCATGAGGTCGCCCGCCACCGCGGTGTGGGTGAAGCCATCCGCCGCCGCAACCAGCACATCGTCCGGCTCGGCGGCATGAAGCGCCCCGAAGAGCGCCAGATTGTCGCCGGGGCCGCAGTGGCAGGTGAGGGCGACGCCGAGGAGCGTTCCGGACAGCGGCCCCAGCGGCTTGATGCGGTGGTCCAGGGCGCCGCGACCGCCCAGCGCATCCGCGACGTATCCCGTCTGGAGACCTGCCAGTGCGGAGAGTACATGCCGGGGCGGACGCTCGAAATGGCGCCTGACCTGAAGAAGCGGCGGATCGTCGATCATCGGGGATGCTCCGGCATGTTGCGGCGAAAGACCAGGGACGGCGTGATCTCAGCCACCCGCGTGAGCCCGCAGAGGCCCATGGTACGGTCGATCTCACGGCGGAAGATGTCGAGCACATGGGCGACGCCGGCCTCTCCGGCCATCGCGAGCCCCCACAGCTGCGGGCGGGCGATGAGGCAGGCCGTGGCGCCGAGTGCCAAGGCCTTCACCACATCCGCACCCCGCCTGATGCCGCCATCCAGCAGCACCGGAATGCGTCCGCCGGTGGCGTCGACGATGCGGGGCAGGGCATCGAGGCTGGCGATCGCGCCATCGAGCTGGCGGCCACCGTGGTTCGAGACGATGACGCCGTCGATGCCGCGCGCCACGGCCTCGCGCGCCTCGGCGGGGCTCAATATGCCCTTCAGCACCAGGGGCCCGCGCCACTGCGCCCGCAGCTGATCGACATCGGCCCACGACATGCCGGGGTCGAGGCGGGCGGCGAGATTGCCGGCGATCTCACGGATTCCCGTGGTATCTCCGGGCTTCACGTAATTGCCCATGGTGAGGCGCGGCAGGTCGCGGCGCATGCGCCACAGCCAGCGCCAGCGGTAGGCCATGCCCGCCACCTCGCCAGGGCCAAGCCGTGGGGGAATGATGAAGCCGTTGCGGATGTCGCGTTCCCGGTTGCCGATCAGCTGGTTGTCGACGGTGAGCACGAGGGCATCGTAATTGGCTGCCGCCGCCCGCTCGGCGAGTTCGCGGGTGAAGCCACGGTCGCGATAGACAAAGACCTGCATCCAGCGGTTCGCAGGCCCTGCGGCCGCGGCAAGCTCCTCGAGCGAGCAGACGGAGCCGTGGCTCAGGCAATAGGCGGTGCCGGCCGCTGCCGCCGCACGCATCGCCGCGCGCTCGCCATCGGGCCAGAACAGCCCGGCAAGCCCCGTGGGGCCGATCATCAGCGGCATGCTGAGCGTTCTGCCGAAGAGCACGGTCGAAAGGTCGCGTGTCGCAGCGCCGCGCAGGGGTTCCGGCACGAGGTCGAAGTCAGCGAAGGCCTGCTCGTTGCGCCGCAGCGTGCGCTCGTCCTCGGCACCGCCATCGGCGAAGTCGAAGACGGCACGGGGCAGGGCCTGCCTGGCGAGATCACGCGTCGCGTCGATGCTGTAGGCGCGCCGCGCCAGCGAGGGAGACAGCATGCGCTCAGCCGCCAGAGAGACGGTTGCCGCGGATGATGTCGGCTGCCCGTTCGCCGATCATGATCGTCGCGGCATTGGTGTTCGAGGAATTGATCCGCGGCATGATCGAGGAGTCGCAGATGCGCAGGCCATCAAGGCCCCTGACCTTCAGGTCGGGCGAAACCACCGCCATCTCGTCGGTGCCCATCTTGCAGGTGCCAACCGGGTGATGCTGCGTCTTGGCGTTCTCGCACAGGTGCTCGTAGAGTTCCTGATCGGTGTTGACTTTGGGCCCCGGCAGGCGCTCGCCCGCGAGGAAGGGGCGAAGGGCAGGTTGGCGCAGGATCTCGCGCGCGATGCGCACACCCATGATGCCGCGCTTCAGGTCTTCCGGCTCCTGCCAGTAGTTAGGGTCGATCAGCGGGGCATCGGCCGGGTTGGCGCTCCGCAGCCTGACGCTGCCGCGCGACTTCGGCCTCATGTAGGCGGCGTTCAGCGTCACGCCGCCGTTCGGCATCTTCGCAACGCCCGCCTCGATGCCGGAGCCGAGGCCGAAATGGAGCTGCGTGTCGGGAAGGGGTGCGGTCTTGTCCGAGAACCAGAAGGCGCCGGTCTCGAACAGGCTCGAGGCCGCGGGTCCGCGCTTGAACAGCAGGTACTGGAGCCCCGCCCAGGCCGCGAGGTGCGGCTTCGCGTAGGAGTCATAGCTGTGAGGCCCCGAACACTCCGCGATGGTGAAGAGATCGAGATGGTCCTGGAGGTTCTTGCCCACGCCCGGCAGATCGTGGACGGGCGTTACCCCCACCGCCTTCAACTCGTCGGCCGGTCCAATGCCGGAGTGCAGCAGGAGCTTCGGCGAGCCGATGGCGCCCGACGTGACGATCACCTCCCGCTCGGCGCGGATGATCTCGCGGCCCTTCTCGGTGACGATCTCGACGCCGGCGGCGCGGGAGTTCTCCATGACGATGCGCGCCACCTGCACGCCCATGCGGATCTCGAGATTCTTGCGGCCCGCGGCGGGCCCCAGATAGGCGGAGGCGGCGGAGGAGCGGCGGCCGTCCTTCTGTGTCAGCTGGTAGAAGCCGGTGCCTTCCTGTTTCGCGCCGTTGAAGTCGGGATTGTAGGGGATGCCATATTGCTGGGCCGCCTTGATGAAGGCATCGGCCACCGGCAGCGCCGCGATCGGCATCGACACGCCGAGCGGACCATCCGCGCCGTGGAACTCATTGACGAAGCGCTGGTTGCCCTCCGCCTTGCGGAAATAGGGAAGGAGTGTCCGGAAGTTCCAGCCATGGCAACCGCAGTCACGCTCCCACGCCTCATAGTCGTCGGCGTTGCCGCGGGTGTAGATCTGCGCGTTGATCGAGGAGCCGCCGCCCATGACCTTGGCCTGCGTGTACCACAGCACGCGGCCCTTCATGTGTTGCTGCGGAACGGTGGACCAGCCCCAGCTGGCCACGCCCTTGGTCATCTTGGCGAAGCCCGCGGGGATCTGGAACAGCAGCCCCTTGTCGCTGCCGCCCGCCTCGAGGAGCAGGACCCGCGCATCGGGATCCTCGCTCAGCCGCGCCGCGAGGACGCAGCCCGCCGAGCCGCCCCCCGTGATGATGAAGTCGTAGACCGGCATCGCGTCTTGATCCCCTGCTGCCCGATAGACAGGCGACAATAGCAAGTCCAGCAAGGCGGGAAAGGCCATTTCGGGGACCTGGGATGCGCATGGCCTCGAAAGCTTGCCGTTGCCCGCCACCGGGCGATTGGCTAGACAATTGGGAGGCTGGCGGGGCGCAATTCGGGAGGAGCGAAATGTATACGAAGCAGGCCCTTCGGGAACTGG
>JADCDC010000446.1 GCA_020252385.1 Aestuariivirga sp. | reverse complement strand
TGGATCACGTCGGCGACAGAGATGCTCTCGCCCCCACGGGAGAGGTTGCTCGTGCTGCGGAGCCTTATGGTGCGGCCGAAGGGCAGCACCGACTCGGGCGTCAGCGACAGGCCCTTGAGGATGCCCAAGGCTTCCTCGTCGAAGGCGATGCGGGTCAGGGGCCGCGTGTGTCCGGCGCCCCGGTTCGGTGCTGCGTTGATCTTCTCCACCAGCTGCCGCACCGTGCTGCGGCCGTCGCCCACCACGGGCGTGGCCTGGGTCCGGCAGGCGGTGATGAACACGCCGCCGATCGCCAGGAGCCGCACCGTCTCGCCGGGGATGAACTGTTCGACCGCCACCCGGGGGCTCGCCTGCCGGGCGTGATGGTAGGCGGCATCGAGTGCCGGGAGCGATGTCACGCCAGCCGTAACGCCTGCTCCACGGTCGCGGTCGACGGGCTTCACCACCAGCGGAAAGCCGAGATCCACCGCGGCCTGCCGGGCGGCAGCGAGGTCGGCCACCGGAATGTGCCGCGGCACCGGCAGCCCGGCGCCCCGCAGCGACTCCAGCATCCGGGTCTTGTTGCCCGCAAGCTGCACCCCGGCGTAGGAGGTGCGCTCGGTCATGTTGCGAACGAACAGCCGGCGGTTCCGCCCTTGCCCGAACTGGATCTCTTCGGCCGTGCGCAGCACGGCGGGTATGCGGCGCCGCCTTGCCTCGGCGTGGAGATGGATCAGCGTCGTGCGCGGTCCCTCCTCGCAGAGCCTCAGATATTCCGTGGTCGCATCCTCGATCATCCGGGGGGTGACGCTGTTTTCGCCCGCCAGATGGCTCATGGCGAGGCTGGCGAGCTCCGCCGCCATGTGCGCCGCTGGCGCCCACACATGTTCGACCGCGACCTGCGCCGCGCCCGAGGCCTCCACGATGTGCGACTCGCGCGTGGCGAAGCCGGCCTCCGCCTGGAACAGACGCACCAGCAGTGCAAAGGCCTGGAAGACATCATCGGCAAGGCCGATCTCATCGCGCGATGCGGAGGGTGTGGCGGCCAGCCGCGCCAGCAGCCACGCCGCCCGCTCCGGCACCACCTTCCAGCCTGCGGACCCCTCCGCCGGCCGGACCGCGAACAGGCTGTGCGGGCAGTCGAGTTCCGGACCCGGCCCATTGCGGGTCCACAGCAGTTTCACATCCAGCAACCCGGCGCGCGGCATCGGAGGTCCTTCCCCTCAGGCGCCCCGCTCATGCGCAATCCTCCCGGCCGCGGCGAGCGGCTTTCCACAGCTTGCTTGCTGTTTGTTCAACCTTTCCATCCGTTAAGCGACCTTCTGCCACATCAAGTCTCACGCGCGGGGGATTTACCTTCCTGGCGGGAGTGTGCAATGTAAAGGCTCACGTACTCTCCTTAGTCGCATAAGCGACAAGGCATGGGTGGGGACTCTGTAACATCTACCTTGGGATGGACATGAAGACCTCGCTCAATTTCTCTGGCACTGCAACCCTGGTTCTACCTGACGGCACCGAAATCAACGGTGTTGGCGCGCTGTCAGTGGAGGAATTCGACGGCACGAGCCGGGGAAGCGGAACGCTGGAAGCCAAATCGCGGCGGCAGTTCGAGCTACCCGCCCTGACAGCACCCTCGAAGCTGCGCTTCCGTGATGCCCTGTTCACAAAAGTCATCATCACCAAGGCCGACCTGCCCAGGCTCCACTTCGTGACCATGGGGGGTGCCGTCAGAGACAGTTGATGGCCAGCCCCAGTCAACTGCGTGATTCGCGCGAGAGGTTCCCCCGCCCGACACAACTGGCTGCTTTTCGTGTCCTGGTTGAGCGCGTATCTGTTGGCGCGATCGTAGCGCAAAGCGGCCAGCTTTACCGCAAGTTGCGCTTAGCATGTTGATTATTCAGCCAGAATACGACTTCCAGTGAGGCGGCACCGGGTCCGAATTGTGGCGCAGTTGCAACATATCTTCGGATTTTGTCAGCAAAACCAACTTCTAGCCTTCCATCTTTTCTCTGTCTGCTAAATTTCTCTGTAACCCGGTCTCTCATCATGATCGGGGCCCCAGTGAAGGTCATTACAGAGAATCACAACCATGAAGATCATCTCGGTACTCAAGTCTGGGTTGATGACGTCCGCTGCCATCGTGGCAATGTCCGGATTCGCGCAGGCCGCGGATGCAATCGATACCACCTATGATTGGTCAGGGATCTACGCCGGCATCGTGGCTGGCGGGGGCATCTACTCGCAGGTGACCCCAGGGGATACTGAAGATTATTGGTCTGTTGACCGGAGCGCCTGGGGTGCGCTCGTGGGCGGAACCCTGGGGGTGAATTTCCAGTACGACCGTCTGGTCTTTGGCGTCGAGGGCGACCTGAGCTGGACCAACTTCGAGACCGATCTCGATGGCACCTATCGTGAACCCGAGGACTACCAGGCAGGGGGAAGCTGGGAGGCGCTTGGCACCCTGAGGGCGCGCGCCGGCCTCGCCTTCGACCGCACCATGGTCTTCACCACCGCTGGCCTCGCCTTCGCCGATGTCGATCAGACCTTCTGCTACCAAAATGGCTGTGGAGGCGACGACGCCGAGTATGATCTGCATCATGAAGGCTGGAAAACCGGCTTTACCGCTGGTTTTGGCGTGGAGCACGCCTTCAGCGACAATCTCACCGCCAAGCTTGAGTATTTCTATGTCGCCTTGCCCGAGGATGGGGAGTCGAATGATTTCATTCGGAGGAGCGATGACGCCGAAGCGCATTTCAGCTCGTCCGCAAACATCGTCAGGATGGGCTTGAACTACAAGTACGGCGGCATCGCTGGCCTCTCGGCGACGAGTGTTGCAATCGATACTGCGTATGACTGGTCAGGCATCTATGCCGGCGTCGTGGCCGGCGGCGGCATGTATTCGCAGATTACGCCCGGTTACTACACGACCGACTACTTTTCGATGGATCGCACCGGCTGGGGAGCCCTGGTGGGCGGCACCCTTGGTGTGAACTTCCAGCGTGACAATCTGGTGTTCGGCGTGGAAGGCGATCTGAGCTGGACCTCTCTGGGAGTCGACCAGCAACCGGCTGGCAATGACCCGGATGACTACCTGACCGAGGGGCGCTGGAACGGGCTCGGCACATTGCGTGCGCGGGCGGGCCTCGCTGCTGACCGCACGCTCGTCTACGCGACGGCGGGCCTCGCCTTCGTGAATGTGGATCAATCCTTCTGTTACGATAACGGTTGCGGCAGCAATAACGGCGAATACGATCTTGAGCACGAAGGCTGGAAGACCGGTTTTGCGGCGGGTGTCGGCGTGGAGCATGCCTTCAGCGAGCACATGACGGCGAAGCTCGAATATCTCTATGTCGGATTGCCTGAGGCCGGAGAATCGAGCAAGTACCTCGATGATAACGACTATGCCGAGTTGCACTTCAGCTCTTATGCCAACCTCGTCAGGCTGGGTCTGAACTATCGCTTCGCGGGCATGACGGCCTTCAACGATGGCGCCGATGATGCCGGTTACGACTGGACGGGCGCCTATGCCGGTATCGTAGGTGGCGGCGGCAGATATGCGCAGGTGTCGCCCGGCTATTACTACGGAGATTCCCAGCAGGCCGACCGAAGCGCCCTGGGCGCCCTCGCAGGCGGCACCCTTGGCGTCAATTATCAGCATGACGATCTCGTGGTGGGACTGGAAGGCGATCTCAGCTGGACGAGCCTCGGTGTTGATGAGCAGGAGGCTGCGGAAAGCATCGACGAACACCTTACGGAAGGAAGCTGGACGGGGCTCGGCACACTGCGTGCCCGCTTTGGTCTTGCCGTGGACCGCACCCTCGTGTTCGCGACCGCAGGTCTGGCTTTCGCCAACGTCGACCAGTCCTACTGCTATGAAGACGGAAACTGTGATTCCGATGATAGGGACTCGGAAATCACCCACGAGGGTTGGCAAACCGGTCTTGCGGCAGGTGTCGGCGTCGAGCATGCCTTCACGGATCACCTGACCGCCAAGCTCGAATATCTCTACATTGGCCTCCCCTCGGCCAGCGAGTCGAACGACTACATCGATGAGAATGACTATGCGGACGTGACCTTCTCCTCCTCGGCGAACATCGCCAGAGTGGGCCTGAACTACAAGTTCTGACCATTCGGTCCAGGACCGTCTAAAGCGGCCTTTCAAGGTCATCAGCGAAAGCGGGATCGAGATCCCGCTTTCGGCATTTCTTGAGAGCAAGGCGTTGTCCAGCAATATCTTCATGGAGGCTGCGGAGCGTTGCCGAAGGCTCGAGGCGAAACTTCGCCTCGATCCCTCCGATGCGAGGAGCCGGGTAGAGATCGCCGATGATTTGATCTTGCTCGGCCGCCCGGACCTCGCGCTCGCGCAGGTCAGGGCCGGACTGAGCCGGCCCAGGCCCCCGCTCGAGCTTTACAAGGCCGAGATCGAATCCTGCCTGGCGCTCGGGCAGCTGCAACCGGCGGAGAAGGCCCTCGAGAAGGCGCGCCGCGCCGGGCTTCCGGATGAAACCTATGTGATGGAACTCACGCGCCTTCGCGAGCTCGATGGCCGGCCAGCTGAAGCCGCGCGTCTCTTCCGCCGCCTGGTGAAGACAGCCAGCCTGCCGCCCGCCGTCAGGATGGAGGCCCTTGGCCGTCTCGCCCTTCTGGATGTCGATCTGCTGCCCGCGGAAAAGGCTCAACTGATTGCCGCCGTGCGCGGTGCAAGGCCGGACCATCCGCACTATCCCTTGCTCCTCCATGCTGCGGCGAGGCGCAGTGAGGCCGATGGCGCCATCGCCATTGCCTTCAGCTGCTACCAGCGCGCCGGCCACGCCGCAGCGCAGCGCGCCCGCCCTGATGGTTTCGGCATGGCGGAGGTCGAGGCGGCGCGGACCCGCTTCACGCGACAATCGATGGAAGCCGGGCAGGGGGGATCTCCCAGCCGGCGCCCCATCTTCGTCTTCGGCATGCAGCGATCGGGCACCACGCTGGTCGAGCAGATCCTGAGCAGCCATCCGCTGGTCGGCGGCGCCGGTGAGCTCAAGTATTTCCGCGCGCAGGCAGGTCTGCTCAATGGGGCGGAACCATCGGCCGTGCAGGTCTCGACGCTGGCCGGGGATTATCTCCAGCTCATCGAGGCCTGCTGCCCGGGAGCGGACAGGGTGGTCGACAAGATGCCGGACAACTATCAGCACCTCTGGCTCATCGCCCGGTGCTTTCCTGAGGCCACCTTCATTCATTGCCGGCGTGACCCGCTGGATACCTGCGTGTCCTGCTTCCGCAACCCGATCCGCAAGCGCTACATGGGCTCGCTCACCTGGATTGCCGACTACTACAAGTCCTATGCAAGGCTGATGGCGCACTGGAAGACAGTGCTGCCCATCCCGATCCTCGACGTCGACTACGAGGCGCTGGTTTCCGATCCCGACACGCAGATCAGGCGCATCCTCGATTTCGCGGGCCTGCCCTTTGCCGCCAAATGCCTCACACCGCACCTCAACCGGAGGCCCGTGCTCACGCCAAGCCGCGACCAGGTCTCGAAGCCCATCACCACGGCCTCGATCGGTTCATGGAAGCGCTACGAATCCTTCCTCGCGCCGCTGATCAAGGCCCTGGACAGGACAGGGCATGAG
>JADCDC010000445.1 GCA_020252385.1 Aestuariivirga sp. | reverse complement strand
GGATCGCCGCCGGGCCGATGATGCCCGCCCCAACGAAGGGAATGAGGAAGACGAGGCCGAACAGCGAGGAGATCTTCCGCCACAGCCCGCGCGCCGCCATGACACCCTTGAGCGAGGCCCATCCCATGCCGAGGATGGCGCTCCACCAGATTCCCGTCCAGCCGATGGCGAAGAGACCCACAACCCCCTCCGGCCCCGGCAGCAGGAGAGCACCCACCAGCAGGAACACAACCGAGATCGCAAGCCCCGCCGCGAACCAGCCGAAGTTCCGGAGGAACACCGAGCCGTCATACTCCTGCTTCAAGGCGCTCTCGAGGGCGCGCTTGGCAGCACCGACGCGCGCATGGTTTGCCTGCTTCAGGTCCAGCGTGCCCATCGGCAGCGCCTGGTAGAGCGCCTTCTCGGCGGTCGAGAGCGGCTTGCCGTTTGCGGGCTCCGCAAGCTTGGCGATGCTGAAGCCATCGTCATCATCGCTGATCTTGAGCCGGCCCTTGACGCCCAGCCCGACAAGGGCCGCGGCGAAGGCCTTCTGGTCGGAGCCATAGCGCGTCACATAGCGCACGCAGGCCGGCCCCATGCCCTTGGGTGGTGCAAAGAGCGGGATGATGGTGCCCTTCTCGGGGTCGCGCCCCACCTTGTTCCAGGCGATCATGAAGAAGCCGCCCGAGGCGAGAAGCCCCAGCCCCAGCACGAAGAAGCCGACGTTGTCGGAGATCCACCAGCCCCACTTCTGGCTGTCCGAGGGCGGCGTCACGATGCCCTTCTGCCAGCCCACCGCCACGGTGAAGCCTTCCCCGGGCCCGAGCGGCCGCGTCGTCTCCGCCTCGTAGAAGGTGCCGCTGGCGCTGATCACGCGGGCATCGCGCGCGGTGCTGCCCTGGGGCCCGGTATATTCCGCATGCTGACGGATCTCGCCACCCTGCGGCAGGCTGATCGTCACCCGCGCCCGGTCGATGGCGAAGGGCCAGCCATTGCCCGTCACGTTCCAGTAGAGCTCGTCCACGTCGTCGAAGAATCCGATCTGCCGCGTCGTGCGGTAGGTGATCTGGTAACGGTGCTGCCCCTGGTCGAGGAACACGTCCTTGTCGCCGATGCGGATGCGCACGCCGTTGCTGAGTGATTCGAGCGCATAGGGCTCGGCCTTGCCGTCGCGCGTGACGCTCTCGACATCGAAGCCCACGATCACCCGCTGGCCGCGTGCGTCGGTATAGGTCGTCGGGAAATCGCGCAGGATGCCGCGTTTGATCTCGTAGCCCAGCGCCACGACGCTGATCGTCTCGCGCACCGTGAGGGAGGCGTCGGCATTGACCGTCACCTCGCTCAGGAATTCCGTGATGCGTTCCTGGGCCTGTACCGGGTTGGCGAGCGCCAGCAGAAGGCCGATGGCGAAGGCGAGGAGGCGCATGGCGTCAGCGCGTCTTGAAGTCGACCTTCGGCACCTCGCGCGCCGCGGCATCGCCGATCTCGAAGAACTCCGCCTTCTGGAACGAGAACTGGTTGGCGATCAGGTTGGTGGGGAAGCTCTCGATCATGGTGTTGAGGTTCCTCACCGCGCCATTGTAGTAGCGCCGCGACATCTGGATCTCGTCCTCGATGCCGGCGAGCTTGTCCTGCAGGTCGCGGAAATTGGCGTCGGCCTTGAGTTCGGGGTAGGCCTCGGCGATGGCGAAGAGGCGGCCCAGGGCCTGGCTCATCTGCTGGCCCACCGCCGACTGTTCCGCCACAGTGCCCCCGGCGATCGACTTCGCCCTGAGTTCGGCGATGTCGCGGAACAGACCCTCCTCATGCGTGGCATAGCCTTTCACCGTCTCGATCAGGTTGGGGATCAGGTCGGCCCTGCGGCGCAGCTGCACGTCAATGCCGCTCCAGCCTTCCTCGACCAGGTTCTTGTTCTTGACGAGCGCATTGTAGGCCCAGACGAGATAGCCGCCGATGAGGACGACAAGGCCCAGTAACCCGTAGCTGAACATGCCCATATCCCTCCGTTCCCCGTTGCCAACGACTATGGCGCGAAGGCCCGGTCATGCGCAAGCGATGGAATGCGCCGCCGCGTCTCATGCACCTGTTCGAGGTCGATCTCGGCCATAACGATGCCGGGCGTGTCGCCGCCATCGGCCAGGACGCGGCCCCACGGGTCGACGATCAGCGAATGGCCGAAGCACTGGGCCCCGCCGGCCAGCGTGCCGCATTGCGCGGGCGCCAGCACATAGGCCCCGTTCTCGATGGCGCGCGCCCGCTGCAGCACATGCCAGTGCGCCTCGCCCGTCACCTTGGTGAAGGCGGCGGGTGCGGCCAGCATCTCGGCCCCCGCCTGCGCATAGGCGCGGTAGAGATGGGGGAAGCGGATGTCGTAGCAGATGGAAAGGCCGATCCTGCCCTCCACGCAGGGCGCGATCGTGGCCATGGTCCCCGCCGCGATGGTGGCCGACTCGTGATAGCTGCGGCCTTGCCCCAGGTCGATGTCGAAGAGGTGGATCTTGTCGTAGCGCGCCGCGATCAGGCCATCGGGGCCGATCAGGAAGCTGCGGTTGAAGATCCGCCCGTCCGGCGCCTTGACACCGATCGAGCCGATGAGCAGCCAGATGCGGAGTTCCCCTGCCAGCGCCTGCATGGCGGGCAGCAGCGGGTGGTCCTGCTCTTCATGCGCCACGGGAAACATCTTGCCCTCGCGCGTGTCGAGGCCGGCGCAGTATTCGGGCGTTGCCACCAGCGCAGCACCCTGGCCCGCCGCCTCGCGGATCATGGCGGTGAGGACGCCAATGTCGTGGCGCAGGTCCGGCGTGGCGGTGGACTGGATCAGGGCGGCGCGAAAGCTCATGCGCCCTGTTTATCCCTCTCACCCTCCGGCGTGAAGAAGGAGCGGATCACATGCAGCGAGCTCCGCGAGCGGAGGCAGATCATCCATTCCTCCATCTCGGTCTCCCAGTCGGGAATGGCCAGAACGGCGAGCCGCCCGTCGGGCACCAGCTCGCCCTCGGACATGATGGCAATCCCCAGCCCCTGGGCCGCCGCCTCGCGCGCCGCCTCGCGGCTCTCGATCTCGATCGTGCCGGACAAGACAAGCCCGCGCCGGGCGGCCTCCTCGATCAGCAGGCGCCTGGTCGTCGAGCCTTCCTCGCGCAGGATCAGCGGCAGCCTGACGAGCTCCGCGAAGCCGATGTCCTTCCGCTTCGAAAGCCTGGAGGAGCGCTGCACCACGGCGACCAGCCGGTCGCTCCGGAGCCGTCTCGACAGGAAGCTCGCCCCTGGCGGCCGC
>JADCDC010000444.1 GCA_020252385.1 Aestuariivirga sp. | reverse complement strand
GCGATGGATTGCGGAACCACGACTTCGATGACCTGCGGAGTCGCCGGTAGGACGACCTCAATGAGCTCCACCGTCGTCATTGATGCCATCCATCACCGTGATGCAGCCGGAGACCAGGGTCGTTTCCTCATCCCCAATGCGGCGTTCGATCTCGTAACGGGCCTTCAGGCGGCCCACTGGCAGCAGGCGTGTCTCGGCGGGCGTGAGGTGGAGTGTAAGCTCGCCCGACGCGGGATCTGGCATCAGCAGGCTGCCGTCGCTCGTAGACTTGCGGATGGTGGCACCATCACCCGCCGCCACGAAGGTCAAGACCGAGCCGGTGAGGTCGACGGGGTCGCCGTCGCTGTCCTTGAAGCGGAACGTCCTCCGGTAGCTGTTGCCACGGCGCAGACCAGTGAGGTCATAGCTGGCAGCCATGGCGTCACCTCACTCTTCTCTCTCCCCGATCCGGGGCTCAGAAGCTCCCGTTCAGCCGAAGGCGGCCGGTCGTTTCGTCAGCGCCGCTGCCCACGGTGCCGAGAGCTACACCGATCAGCGTGTTGTCAGTGGCGATCTTGGTCGCACGCTTGTTGGTGTTGTCCCAATAGACCTTGTCACCCACTTCCCAGGCCTGCGAGCCGATCTTGGTCAGCTCAAACACGCCGCAGGTGACGACCTCGACATTCTCGCCGGAGGCCGCATCATGGGTCGCAATGCCGAAGATAGCGCCGACAAGCACACCCGCACCGGAAGTGACAGCGGCAGGTGCCGGCAGCGTGATGGTGTTACCGGGCTGTACGAAGTTCTTCATGAGCATATTCCTTCAATAAAGTGAGGCGGTACTCAGGCCGCTTCATGATGGGTTGGGCTAGCTTTGAGGAGATCAGCTCAGGCTGACGCCCGGGTTCTTGTAGAGGCCGCGCCAGTCAATGGCCTTTGCGCCGAAGTCGAGGCGGGCCTTGATCTCGACGCCATCGACGTCGAAGCCCATGCGGGTTTCGATGAACACGCCATCCTGGCCTTCAAGGAAGGCATATTCGATGGTGTCGATGGCGGCGGGGCTGGCCACCAGATACCACGGCACGGCACCTGAGGCCGGATCGAGCCGGGGCTCCGACACCACAACCAGGCTGCGGATATTGGCGGGCACCACGTCGCCAGGCTTCGCGGGAACGAGGTTCTGGGCCAGCAGCTGCTCGGCCGCGAGTTCGAGCGAAGTCGGCACCACCAGGAAACCGGGGCGGATGTTGAGCACGGTCTTGCCGTCGAGGCCTGTCTGCCGCGACATGGCGGTGCGGGCCTTGGCGAGGTTCGCGACATCGAGCGCCGTGCCGGTGCCCGCAAGATTGCTGTGGCCTGAGTGGAAGAGGGTCTTGCCGTCTGCCATGGCCGCATTGGTGGTGAAGATGCTCCACACGACGTCCGACTCCAGCGTCGCCGCTGCCGTACCGAAGAGGGACGGCACGCGGGTGAACGCGTCGAGGTCGTCGTTGATCAGCACCTGACGCGTGATCCCCACCACCTTGCCGTAGGTCTCGACCCGGTAGGTCTCCTTCGCCTCGCCGATGCTGCCGCGCTTGAACTCGCCGGCCTCGTTCACCTTCTCGAGCTGCGGGGCTTCGCCAAGCTGGAGCCGCTGCACCGACTTGAAGTCGGCGACCGTCGCCCGGCGGGCAATCGACTGATAGGTGCGCGGAGCTGCTTCATAGGCATTGCGAAGCGTGCGGTTGGTGACACCCGCAAGGATCTGGGGGAAGTCGGATCCTGTGTGGAGCGCGCGGGTGGCGATCTCGTCACGGCCCATGCCCTTCACGCGGAGTCCTTCCGCTTCCAGAAAGCTGCGAGCCATTTCAATGAGGCTCAAGCCCCGCCATTCACGCGCGGCGTCGGTGAGGCGGAACTTGCCGGGCTCGAAGCGGTGCAGAAGAGCGGTTTCGACGGCAGAACGGCGGGTGTCGGTGGCATCGAGATCGCCGGCCCGGATGTGGGGGCGGGTTTCGATGGCGGCATCCTTCGCCGCCGCGGCATCGATGAGTTGGCCCCGGGCCTCGGCGAGGCTGGTGCCGCGCTTCACGAGATCATCGGCGAGCGCCTGATCGACATGCAGCTTGCGGGCCGCCTCGTAGATGCCTGAGATGCGGGTGCGCTCCTGCGCCAGGATCTGCTCCGGCTTGATGGCCGGCTCCTGCGGAATGGAACGGGTCACAATCTCGGCGGCGGGCTGGACGCGGGCCTCCTGCATCGACGCCGGGGGCACAGGCGCCTCGACAGGAGCCGCAGGCACTTCGGCCTGCGCTTCAACACGTTCGGTTTCGGCCGCAGCCGGGGTCACTTCGGTCATGAGGATGTCCTTCTCACTGGAATTGTCGGGATTTGCCTGCCGCAGCAGGCGGCAGAGGGTTGGCGACTGATGGGAGCGGAAGCCCGCAGCGCCATCGGCGCCGACAGGCACGGCGGAAAGCTCGAGGGGCTGCCAGTCGACAGCGGTCCACACCGGAAGAGTTCCCTCCTCCTCCCGGATCTCGTAGGCACGGACGGCATAACCGACCGAGACATTGCGGATGATGCCGCCGCGAACGTCCTGCCAGATCGGCTCGACATCCGCCCTGTCGCTGAAGCGCACCGTGGCGCGGCCGACATGGGCGCCGTTCTCGCGGGTGATCCATGCGCGCTCAACGACCCCGATCACATCCTCGAGGTCGAAGGCGCCATGGGTGTTGAGCAGCGGCGCCCCGCCATTGAGGCGGGAGAGGTCGACATGTGCCGGATCAAGGGAGAGGATCTCCTCGTAAACCCGGCCTGACCATGGATCGCGACGGCGAACGGCAGCACCTGTCGACCAGACCACCTCGATGGTTCGGGTCTCCGCGATGGCCGTGTCAGGCATGAGCCGCACATCCATGCGGGTCTGCAGCGGAAGCTCGCAAGTGTCCGCTGCCGCCGGCATGATCTGCGGCGGTTCCTGGTGGGTCATGAACCCTCCTCGTGATTATTGGCTGTCTGGATCTGCGGGGTCGGAGGACACGGTCTTCTCCTGACCGGTCTTGGTCGAACGGCGCGGGTCGGTGTCGAGCGTGATGCCCGCGGCATCGAGTTCGGCATTCGTGGCGGCAATTTCGGCCAGCACCTGTGCCGGGTCATAGCCCTGGCGGGCGATTGCCTCTTTCAGCGTCATCACACCTGCACGCACCGCGAGGATGTCGGCCTGGATGTCCTTCAGGGGATCGACAGCCTCGAAGCGCGGCGCCGTCCACTCCGAGGTGATCTCGCCCTCAGGCAGTTTCCCCGCGGCTTGTGCAAGCTCGATGAACCTCGTCCACACCGGCTGGCAGAGACCGGGCACCAGCAACTGCCACTGGAGCGACTCCATGCGGCGGCGGAATTCGATGAGACCGGCGCGGATCGAGGAATAGTTCACCTGGCTCAGATCGCCGGTCAGAAGCTCGTAGGTGAGCCCCAATCCGGCCGCCACGGCGTGAAGCTGCATGCGCATGTAATCCGAGTAGTCACCGTTGGCTGAAGGCGAGGCGAACTTCACATCCTTTCCCGGTTCAAGATATTCGATCATGCCCGGCTCGAAGCTCTCGATGCGGTCGCCTGCCAATCCGACAGAAGGCTT
>JADCDC010000443.1 GCA_020252385.1 Aestuariivirga sp. | reverse complement strand
GACCACATCCTCGGCAAGAACCCGCTGCCGCCCTCGAACCAGGAGCCGTGGATCAACCCCGACTGGCGGACGAGCCAGCGCTGAGGGGAAAATAATCCTTGACTTTTATTCCTAGTCAGTGGTAGGCACGGGTCAGACGTGCCTGCTGCTGATTGACATCGTGAAAAACAAATCCGGACGCCTGAGCGAGTCCGTCACCCCAGCGGAGGCTGGGGTGCAGCCTGGGGCGATCATCCCCCGGCTTCGGCAAGGAAGAGCTCCCGCAGCTTCCTGACCACCGGGCCCGGCTGGCCGCCGCCGATGCGCTTGCCGTCGATCTCGACGATCGGCATCACGAACTGCGAGGCGGAGGTGAGGAAGGCCTCATCCGCCGCATAGGCCTCCTCCGGCGTGAATTTGCGTTCGACGATCTCGACACCGTGCTCCTTCGCCAGGCGGAACAGCGCGCGCCTGGTGCAGCCCGCGAGGATCTCGTTCGACAGGCCGCGCGTGATGACCTTGCCGTCCTTGACGATGTAGGCGTTGGAGGAGGTGCCCTCGGTGACGTAGCCGTGCTCCACCATCCAGCCTTCCTGGGCGCCCTTCTCATAGGCCTCCTGCTTGCCGAGCACGGGGGCCAAGAGCATCACCGTCTTGATGTCACGCCGCGCCCAGCGCAGGTCGGGCGTGGTGATGACCTTGATGCCCGTCACCGCATTGGGGTTCTGGGCGAGCTTCATCTCCTGGGTGAAGGCGATGAGGGTGGGCTTCACCGGCTCCTTGGGGAAGTTGAAGGTGCGGTCGGCGGCACCCCGCGTCACCTGCATGTAGATGATGCCTTCCTTGAGGCCGTTGCGGCGCACGATCTCCAGATGCATGGCGTCGAGCTCATCCCTGGTGCAGGGCCAGTCCATGCGGAGTTCGGCGAGCGAGCGGCCGAGGCGTTCCATGTGGGGCCCATAGTCGACGAGCTTGCCGTTCACCACGGCGGTGACCTCATAGACGCCGTCGGCGAAGAGGAAGCCGCGGTCGAAGATCGACACCCTGGCTTCGGTTTCGGGAAGAAACTCGCCATTGACAAAGACGGTGCGGGCCATGCGCCGGATGCTCCCTGTTGACCTGCCGCCTCTAAGCACGATTCCGGGCCGAAAATCCATGGGGGTTGTGGAGCCTCGGCCGGGCGGCTAGGAGAGGGCAACGTCAACAGCCAGACAGGATATCATGGCGCGTCACATTCCGGAGGCGGCGATTGAGGCCATGCTGGCCCGCGAAGAGGCCCTCTTCACCCAGCGCAACCCCACTTCGAGACGGCTTTCGGAGGAGACAGGCCGGAACTGGCTCAAGGGCGTGCCCATGCACTGGATGGTGGACTGGGGAACGCCCTTCCCGCTGTTCGTGACCAGTGCGAGGGGCGTTGACGTGACCGATGCCGACGGCAACGCCTATGTCGACTTCTGCCTCGGCGACACCGGCGCCATGTTCGGCCATTCGCCGCAACCGATCGTGGAGGCGCTACAGCGCGCCGGCGGTGACGGCTTCACCACCATGATGCCCTCGCCCGATGCCGCGGCGGTGGGGCGGCTGCTGGAGGACCGTTTCGGCCTCCCTGTCTGGCAGGTGACGGCCACGGCATCGGATGCCAACCGCGCGGTGATCAAGTGGTGCCGGGCGATTTCCGGGCGCAAGAAGATCCTCGTCTTCAACCATTGCTACCATGGGGCGGTGGACGAGACCTATGTGACCATCGACGGCGGAACGCCGCATGCCGACCCCGCACTGATCGGCGAGGTGAGGGACCTCACGCAGTTCACCAAGGTCGTGGAGTTCAACGACATCCCGGCGCTGGAGAGGGCGCTGGCGGAAGAGGACGTCGCCTGCGTGCTGGCGGAGCCCATCATGACCAATGTGGGCATGGTGCTGCCGGACGAGGGCTACCATGCGGCGCTGCGGGACCTGACGCGCAGGACGGGCACGCTGCTCGTCATCGACGAGACGCACTGCATCTCCTCCGGCCCCGGCGGTTACACCCGCGCCCATGGGCTGGAGCCCGACGCCATGGTGATGGGGAAGCCCGTGGCGGGCGGCATTCCCGCCGCGGTCTATGGCTTCAGCGCGGAGACGGCCGCACGGATCCAGCGCTTCCTCGAGACGCGGACACCAGGTCATTCGGGGATCGGCACCACGCTTGCGGGATCGAAGATCCAGGTGGCGCTGATGCGCGCCGTGCTCGAAAACTATTTCACCGAGGAGGCGTTCGGCCCCCTCCTGACGCTGGCGAAGCGGCTGGAGAAGGGGATTGCCGATGTCATCATCAAACATGGCGTGCCGTGGCACGTCGTCCGTGCCGGGGCCCGGGTGGAGTTCATGTGCACTCCCGAGAGGCCCCGGAACGGCGGCGAGGCCGCGCAGGTGATCCACCGGCCGATCGACGTTGCCGTGCATCACTTCCTCCTCAATCGCGGGGTGATCGTCACCCCGTTCCACAACATGATGCTCGTCTGCCCGGCAACGACCGAGGCGCATGTGGGCCGGCTGGTCGAGGGACTCGACCGCTGCCTCACGGAACTGACGGGCTGAGACGGAGCTAGCAAAATGACATTGGTGTTTCCCCGCCGCGAGGCCGAAGCGCAGGCCTTCCTCGACCAGAACCCCGACATCGAGAGCGTTCACGTGGTGTGGACCGACCTGTGCGGTGTTGCCCGCGGAAAGGTGCTGCGCCGCGACGAGGTGGTGCCCGCCTGGAAGGACGGGCGCTTCATGCCGATCTCTGCCCTCGTCCTCGACGTGACGGGACAGGACGTGCCCGAGACCGGCCTCGTCTTCGACGAGGGCGACCGCGACATGCTGATGTGGCCCGTGCCCGGCTCCATGGTGCGGGTACCCTGGGCCGACGTGCCGACCGCGCAATACATCGCCGCGATCCACGACCTCGACGGGACGCCGCACTATGCCGACCCGCGCAATGCGCTGGAGAAGATCGTCACGCGCTTCCAGTCGGAACTGAAGATGACGCCGGTGGGCGCGGTCGAGCTCGAATTCTTCCTGATGGACCGCGCCTCGGCACTGGCGGGCAAGCCCATGGCACCCAAGGCCCAGATCAACGAGGCACGCCCACAGCACTACCAGGCCTATTATCTTCAGGACACGGAGGATTTCGCGCCCTTCTTCAAGGACCTCTACGCCATGTGCGAGGTGCAGGGGCTTCCGGCGAAGACGCTGATCTCGGAATATGCGCCGGGGCAGATGGAGATCGTGCTGCGCCACCGCGCCGATGTGCTGAAGGCCTGCGACGAGGGCATCATGCTGAAGCGGCTGATCAAGAACGTGGCGGAGAAGCACGGCCTTGCCGCCACCTTCATGGCCAAGCCCTATTCGGGCTGGACGGGATCGGGCATGCATATCCACGTCTCGCTGGCGGATGACGCGGGCGAGAACCTGTTCGCGGCGGAGGACCCCACGCAGAACGAACTCCTCATGCAGGCGATTGGCGGGCTCAAGGCGGCGATGGCGGAATCGATGCTGATCTTCGCGCCCAACGCCAATTCCTACCGCCGCTTCCGCCGCAATTCCTATGCGCCGGTCTCGGCCTCCTGGGGGATCAACAACCGCACGGTGAGCCTGCGAATCCCTGCGGGTGCGCCGAAGGCCTGCCACATCGAGCACCGGCCCTCAGGTGCGGATGCCAACCCCTATCTGGTGATGGCCGCGATCCTTGCCGGCATGCACCACGGCATCACCGAGAAGTGCGACCCGGGCAACCCGGTGACGGGCAATGGCTACGAACGGCGGGCCAAGTACATTCCCGGCAACTGGTTCGACGCCATCGACGCCTTCTGGCGCGCCTCGATCCTGAAGGAGTATTTCGGCAAGGAGTTCGTCGACACCTATTGCACGCTGAAGGAAGTCGAGGCCGACCGCTTCTACGCCGAGCCCACGGCCCGCGACTTCGAATGGTATCTCAGGACGGTGTGAGGGGAGCCACAGGGTCATGCCGCCCGACTTCCTCTACCGGCTGCCGCATGTGGCGATGTTCCTCGTGATCCTCGCCACGGTGGGGGGCGTGGCGCTGGCGCTTCACCTGGTGGCGGAGCGCTGGCCGGGGAAAGACGCGAGACACCGCCTGTCCGAGCTCTCGCCCGTCATCATGACGCTGTCGGGCACGCTGTTCGCGCTCTCCGTCACCTTCCTCGCCAATTCGGTGTGGACGACGGAGGACCGCGCCCGCCAGATGGTGAACACCGAGGCGCGCGACATCCGGGTGATGAGGCTCTACATGGACCAGCTTACCGGGCCGACGGAGGATGGCCTCGACCGCCTCATCACCGCCTATGCCAATGCGGTGGCCGGGGAATGGGAGAACATGACCGACCCCGCGCAGCGCGTGCCGGCCGAGGCGGAACTGCGGAACCTCTATGCGGCGGTGGTCGCCGGACTGTCCGAGGGCGAGCAGAACCGCCTGCTGCAGCAGCGGCTTCTGGTGGCGCTCGACGGGCTTTCGGCGGCGCGCCAGCAACGCCTCTCGACCGCCCAGGAGGTGGTGAGTGCGGGGCAATGGCTGCTGGTTGCGGGGCTGGGGACCCTGCTCCTGACCATGGTGGCGCTGGGGCATGCGCGCTTTCCACTGCCGCGCGGCGTGGCGCTGGCGGCGATGACGGCGGCGATCACGCTCGCTCTCTTCGTCATCGTGGTGCATGACCGGCCCTTTGTGGGCTATTCCTCCCTGACGCCGCAACCCATCCTGCGCGCGGCCGGCGTGGACGGCTGAGATGGTGCGCATCCTGCATGACGGGAAGCGTTACCGGCTCGAGGCGCACCGCGGCGAGGCGGGGTTCATGGACCTCCTGCGCTGGCGCTTCAACGGCAAGCGCGCCCGCTGGCCCGACCGCGTCGAGAACAGGGCCCACCCGCCGCCGCCAGACCGCGTCATGGGCGATGAGATCAAGGCCACATGGATCGGGCATTCGACGGTGCTGCTGCAGACCTCAGGGCTTAACATCCTGACCGATCCCTTCCTTTCCGAACGCGCCAGCCCCGTTGCCTTCGCAGGCCCGCGCCGGGTGCGCCCGCCGGCGCTGACGCCGGACCGCCTGCCGCCCATCGACATCATCCTGCTGAGCCACAACCACTATGACCACATGGACCTTCCCGCACTGCGCGAGATCGCTTCCAGGCACGCGCCGCATGTGGTGACGCCGCATGGCAATGCGCGCTGGATCAGGCGGGCAGCGCCTTCCTTCCGGATCGACGAGCTGCGCTGGGGACAGTCGCTCGCCATCGGCGGGGCGGAGATCCACCTCACGCCGGCGCTGCACTGGTCGAAGCGCGGCTTGTTCGACGCCAACACGGCGCTGTGGGGCGCCTTCGTGATCGCGACGCCGGGCGGGACCATCTATTTCGCGGGCGACACGGGCTATGGCACCGGCTCGACCTTCGCCGACGTGCGCCGCAGCTTCGGCGCGCCGCGCCTGTCGCTCATCCCGATCGGCGCCTATGAGCCGCGCTGGTTCATGCAGCCGCAGCACATGAACCCGGAGGAGGCGGTGAAGGCGCATCTGGCGCTGGGCAGCGCCACGAGCCTTGCCATTCACCACGGCACGATCCAGCTGACGGACGAGGCCATCGACGCGCCGGTGCGGGAACTTGCCAGCGCACTCGCCCAGCACGCGGTGGACCCTGAGCAGTTCCTTGCGCCGGATGCCGGCGAAGTGGTCACGATCGGCTGAGGGCCGGGGCTACTCGCCCTTGGTCTTCTTGGTCGAGGACATGAGCCGGTCGATGTAGGCGAGGATCAGCGCGGAGACGACGAAGGCCAGGTGGATGATGGTGAGCCACATCAATTGCCCGTCGGTGTACTGCTGGGCGTTGAGGAACACCTGCAGCAGGTGGATCGAGGAGATCGCCACGATGGTGGAGGCCACCTTGATCTTGAGCGAGCCCGCATCGACCTTGCCGAGCCAGGAGATCTCGTTGCCGTCCGCGTTGTCGAAGCGGCTGACGAAATTCTCGTAGCCCGAGATGATGACCATGACGACGAGGCTCGCCACGAGGGCGGCATCGATCAGCGCCAGCATCTTGAGGATCGTGTCCGTCTCCTGCAGCACGAAGAGCTTGTCGACGAAGTCGATGAGCTTCGCGCCGAAGGAAATGGCATAGAGCAGCAGTGCGAATGCCAGGCCGAGGTAGAAGATCACCAGGAGCCAGCGCGAGGCGAGAATGACCGCCTCCACCGTATGTTCGAGCTTCTTCATGAGAAAGGGACCCGCCGATTGACGGGTCCCTTGTTAGCGCATCAGTTGGCGAGCGGAAAGACTGCCTATTCCGAAACCTTTGCCACCGGGGCGGGTTCGGGCATGTCGTTTCTGGTCTTCCACAGCGACCAGAGGATGCCCGAGGCCAGCACGCTGATGGTGACGGCGAGCGAGATCGCGGTGTCGATCTTGACCCCCAGCGGCACCAGGAAGATCTTGATGCCGACCAGCACCAGGATCACCGCCAGCGAGTACTGCAGGTACTTGAAGCGGTGCATGGCGGCGGCGAGCGCGAAATAGAGCGCGCGCAACCCAAGGATGGCGAAGATGTTCGAGGTGTAGACGATGAAGGGATCCTGGGTGACGGCGAAGATCGCCGGCACCGAGTCCACCGCGAAGACCAGGTCCACGAACTCGACGATGATGAGCGAGACGAAGAGCGGCGTGATGAACAGCGCCATCTTGCCCGTCTTGGGGTCGATCTGACGCACCGTGAACTTCTCGCCGTGCAGCTTGTCCGTGACCCGGAAGTTCCTCTTGATCAGCTTCAGCATCCAGTTGTCCTCGAGCGAGGGCTTGTCGCTCGATGACTTGAACATCTTGAGGCCGGTGAACACCAGGAAGGCGCCGAACAGGAACAGGATCCAGTGGAAGGACATGACCAGCGCCGCACCGAGCCCGATCAGGATGGCGCGGAACACGATGACGCCGAGGATGCCCCAGAACAGCACGCGGTGCTGATAGATGCGGGGAATGCCAAGGAAGGTGAAGACGGTTGCGATGACGAAGATGTTGTCCATCGCCAGCGACTGCTCGATCAGGTAGCCGGTGAAGAACTCAAGCCCCGACTGGGCGCCGCGCGCATACCAGACCCAGGCGCCGAAGACGAAGGCGATCGCCATGTAGCCGCCGTAGAGGATGAAGCTTTCCTTCGCCTCGATCTCCTTCTGGCCCTTGTGCAGGAAGCCGAGATCGAGGACGAGGAGGCCTATCACCACCGAGATGAAGATCAGCCAGAAATAGGATGGCGTGCCGAGAAAATTGGAGAACAGCAGCGTCTGGATGAAATCCATGGCCGGACCCTTTTTATTGTGATGTTGCCCCCCAGCGGGCCGACATCGCGAGACACTCGGTCTCGCCAGAGGGGCCCGGCTCCGCTGTGTCTGGCCAAGTAACGTAAACTGCGGCAAGTTCAAGGGATCGATTGTGAACTTTTTGTAATGTTGGAGTGACGGATTGCGCAGCACGCGGGCGATTCAGGTGATCGGCTGCCACGCCGAGGGCGAGGTCGGAGACGTGATCGTGGGGGGCGTTCCGCCACCTCCGGGCGAGACGCTGTGGGAGCAGTCCCGCTTCATCGCGGCGGATGGCCGGCTCAGGGCGCTGGT
>JADCDC010000442.1 GCA_020252385.1 Aestuariivirga sp. | reverse complement strand
TCCGATCTGGCGGCTGCCTCGGCATCCTGATCCCGCCCTCGATCATGCTGATCCTCTATGGCGCCACGGCCGGCGTCTCGCCGGTGCAGCTCTATGCCGGCGCCTTGCTTCCCGGCCTCATGCTCACGGGTCTCTACATCGCCTATGTGGTGATCCGCGCCATGATCAATCCCAAGATCGCGCCGCCCATGCCGCCCGAGGAGCGGAACGTGCCCTTCGGTACCGTGGCCTATGAACTCGTCACCTCCTTCGTGCCGCTGGCGCTGCTCATCTTCTCGGTGCTGGGCGCCATCATGTTCGGGCTGGCAACGCCGTCGGAAGCCGCCGCCATCGGGGCGCTTGGCGCGCTGATCCTCGCCGCGGCCTATCGTTCGCTCAACTTTTCCAAGCTCAAGGAGTCCGTCTACCTGCCGGCGCGCACCTCGGCCATGGTGGGCTGGCTGTTCGTCGGTTCCTTCATGTTCTCCGCCGTCTTCGCGATCCTCGGCGGCGATGCGGTGATCAAGGACTTCGTGGTGGGACTCGATCTCTCGCCCTTCACCTTCCTGCTCTTGACGCAGGTCATCATCTTCATCCTCGGCTGGCCCTTGGAATGGACGGAGATCATCGTGATCTTCGTGCCGATCTTCCTGCCGCTGCTCGATCACTTCGGCATCGACCCGCTGTTCTTCGGGCTGCTGATCGCCCTCAACATCCAGACGTCGTTCCTCTCGCCGCCGGTGGCGATGGCGCCCTTCTATCTCAAGGGTGTCGCGCCCAAGAGCGTCAGCATCAATGACATCTTCGCCGGCGTCATGCCCTTCATCTTCCTCGTCATCACCTCGATGGTCCTGCTCTACACTTTCCCGCAGATCGGGCTGTGGCTGCCGAGCGTGCTCTACGGCCGCTGAGCGCCCCTCCGTCAGACGCGCTCTGCGAGTCTGACGATGCGCTTGGAGGCTTCGGTGATCTCATCCACCCCCACCGTCAGGGCGATGCGGAGGTGGCCGGCACCACCCTCGCCAAAGCTTTCGCCCGGCATGGTGACGACGTTCTCCTCCTCCAGCAGGCGGCGGGCGAACGCGTCTCCCGTGAGGCCGGTCGGGCGAATGTCGATCATCACGAACATGCCGCCCTCCGGCATGCGGGCGGAGACTTTCCGCGATCCGCCGAGCGCCTTCACCAGGGCCTGCGCGCGCTTCTCATAGGCGCGCTTCATGGCGTCGACCTCCGGGAAGTGGTTGTCGAGCGCAAAGGCGAGCGCATCCTCGAGGAAGGCCTGCGAACCGAACAGCATGGTCTCCGTCACGGGCAGGCAGCGGTTGCAGAACTCGGCCGAGGCCGCGATCCATCCGGCGCGGAAGCCAGGCAGCGCATGCGACTTCGAGATCGAGGAGACGACCACCGTGCGCTTCTCCAGTTCGGGAATGTCGAAGGGGGAGGAGAACACGGTGTTGCCATAGGTCATGGTGGCATAGACCTCGTCTGAGACGATCCACAGGTCATGCGCCTCGCACACCTTGCCGATCATCTCGATCTCGGCGCGGCTGAGCACCGCGCCCGTCGGGTTGGAGGGCGTGTTCATCAGCAGCACGCGGGAGCGGGGCGTGATCGCCTTCTCAAGGTCCGAGGCCCTGAGGTGGAAGCCGCTGTCGGGATCGACCCGGATCGGTGCAGCAACACCGCCCGCCGCGGCGATGACGCCCTCATAGGTGGCGTAATAGGGATCGGCCATCAGCACCTCGTCTCCCTCGTCCACCAGCGTCATCATGGCCGCATAAAGGGCGGTCTGGGTGCCGGGCAGGTAGATGAACTGCATGTCGTCGATGCTGCGGCCCGTCTGGCGGGTATAGAGCCTTGCCAGCGCCCGGCGGGCATTGGCCTCGCCCCGGCCATCGGCATAGCGCAGGCGCCCGGCCCGCATCTGGCGGCCGGCCTCGTCCAGGATGGCGGCGGGCGGCGGCAGGTCCGGTTCGCCGATCGACAGGAAGATCAGCCTCTCGCCCAGCGCGGAGCGCCGCTTTCCCTCGATATGGACGGCCCATTTCTCCGACCCGAGGCCGCCCAGCCGCCCCGTGACTTTCGCAAATTTCATCTTCCGAACCCTTGTTTTGCCGCGCTTTTAGTGCAAGGGCAGCGCGCGGTCGAGAGACCGCGAAGGGGCTTTACATTTCTGGAGGTTAGGCTACTTTGTGCGCCGCACCATTCTTCTCGGACTTCCCTCACATGAATGTTTCACGGCGTCAGGTTCTGAGGTCGGCCGCAGTGCTTGGAGCCGTCGTCACGGCGATGGGCCGTGGCACCTTCCCCGCCATGGCGGATGCCGCCTCGCTGCTGATCGAGCAGCAGCCCTTCGCGGAGGACCACGTCCGCAAGCTGGCCGAGGCCCTTGCCCAGAAGCCGTGGGAGGACGTGCGCATCGCCATGCCACCGGGTTGGGAGGCGCTCACCTACGACCAGTACCGCGACATCCGCTTCAATCCTGACAAGTCGTTCTGGAAGGGTGAGCCGCACCAGTTCTCCTTCGACCTGTTCCATTCGGGCTTCCTGTTCACCGCCCCGGTCGACGTGCACGTGGTCGAGAATGGCCAGACGGCGCGCATCAACTACAGCCCCGATCTGTTCAACTTCGGGCCGCTGGCGCCCAAGACCGACGGCAAGACTGACATGCATTATGCGGGGCTGAGGCTCCGCTTCCCGATCAATTCGCCGGACGTCAACGACGAGTTCGTGGTGTTCCAGGGTGCTTCCTATTTCCGCGGCGTCGGGCGCGGGCTTCTCTACGGGCTCTCGGCGCGTGGCCTCGCCATCGACACCGGCCAGCCGAAGGGCGAGGAATTCCCGATGTTCCGGGCCTTCTGGGTGAGGAAGCCCGATCCCGCGGCGACCACCATCGTGGTCGAGGCGCTGCTCGACAGCCCCTCCGTCACCGGCGCCTACAAGTTCTCGATCAAGCCGGGCGAGGACACGCAGATGGACGTCGAGCTCGTGCTGTTCCCCCGGCGCGACCTGAAGCATGTCGGCATCGCGCCGATGACCTCGATGTTCCTGCTCGATGCGATCTCGCGCCCGGTCGAGGACTTCCGCCCGGCGGTGCATGATTCGGACGGGCTGATGGTCCACACGGGTGCGGACGAATGGCTGTGGCGGCCCTTGTCCAACCATAAGACGCTGCAGGTGAGCGCTTTCATCGACAGGAGCCCGCGCGGCTTCGGCCTGATGCAGAGGAAGCGTGCCTACCGCGACTTCCTCGACCTCGAATCGCGCTATGAGCGCCGCCCCAGCCTGTGGGCCGAGCCGGTCGGCGACTGGGGCCCGGGCGCGGTCGAGCTCTACGAGATTCCGACGCTGCTCGAAACCAACGACAACATCGTCGCCTTCTGGCAGCCCAGGGAGCCCTTGAAGCAGGGTCAGAGCTATGCCTTCGTCTACCGGTTGCACTGGTGCGCCGACTGGCCGCTCGGAACGGCGCTGCCGGTGGCGCGCACCGTGTTCTCGGGCGCCGGGGTCGACCCCAACTACTCGGCCACGCCGCCATCTTATGACCCAGATCTCAGGCTTTACATCGTGGAGTTCGCGGGCGATCTCGATGGCGAGATCGTCCCGGATGTGACAGCCACCACCGGCGTGATTTCAAACGTGCATGCAGCAAAGAACGACGTCGAGAAAACGACGCGGCTCTCCTTCGAGCACAACGTCAATGGGACGGACATTGCGGAACTGCGCGCCGTGCTCAAACGCGGCGACAAGAAGGTAAGCGAAACATGGCTCTATCGCTGGACACGCAGCTGACCGGGACGACGCCGCCCGAGCAGCACCTCGAGATGCCGGTCCAGGACCTCAGGTCCTGGGCGGGCAGGCCTGAGCCCGTGGGCAATGGGCCTGAGGTGACGGCGGCGCGCATCTTCGTCTTCGGCGCCTCCGCTGCCATCACCGCGTTTGGCACATTCAAGATGTATGAGGTGATCAGCCCGGTGAACATCACCGCGCTGCAGGTGCTGTTTGCGGGCTTCTTCGCGCTCACCTTCGCGTGGATCGCCTTCTCCTGCGCCAGCGCCATCCTGGGCTTCTTCGTGCTGCTGCGCGGCAAGGACACGCTCCCCCGCCTTGCCTCCCACTCCGAGATGGGCCGGACGGCCCTGCTCATGCCGGTCTACAACGAGGATCCCGAACGCGTCTTCACCGCGCTCTCCCGCATGGCGATGGCGCTGAGGCGCGAGGGCGTTGCCCGCCACTTCGACATCTTCGTGCTGAGCGACACGCGCAAGGAGCCGGTCGCCGAGGCGGAGCTCGGGGCCTTCCACTGGCTCAGGCGGCAGGTGTCGCCGGCGGTCAAGGTCTTCTACCGCCGCCGCGAGCACAACCACCATCGCAAGGCAGGCAACATCGCCGATTTCGTGCAGCGCTGGGGCGGGGCCTACGACCACATGATCGTGCTTGATGCCGACAGCGACATGAGCGCCTCCGCCATGATCACGCTGGCGCGCGCCATGGCAGCGGATCCTCAGGCCGGCATCATCCAGTCCCTGCCGCTGCTGCAGAACCGCTGGACGCCCTTTGCCCGCATGACGCAGTTCGCCGGGCGGGTCTATGGTCCGCTGGTGGCGGCGGGCCTGTCCGCCTGGCACGGGCGCGATGGCAATTACTGGGGCCACAACGCCATCATCCGCACGCGCGCCTTCGCGGCGGCGGCGGGACTGCCCGAACTCACCGGGCGCAAGCCGTTCGGCGGCCATGTGCTGAGCCATGATTTCGTCGAGGCCGCACTCGTCCGCCGTGCGGGTTATGCGGTGTTCATGCTGCCGCAGCTCACCGGCTCCTACGAGGAAACCCCGCCCTCGCTCATCGACCTCGCCACGCGTGACCGGCGCTGGGCGCAGGGCAATCTCCAGCACATCAAGATCGTCGGCGCCAAGGGCCTGCACTGGGTGAGCCGCGTGCACCTGATCCAGGGCATCATGTCCTATCTCGCCTCGCCGCTCTGGCTCATGCTCCTCGTGGCGGGGCTGTTGCTGGCGACGGTCGCGCGCCATGTGACGCCCAATTACTTCCCCGACAACTTCTCGCTGTTCCCGAGCTGGCCGGTGTTCGATCCGGAGCTGGCGCTGAAGCTCTTCGCCATCACCTTCGGCGTGCTCTACCTGCCGAAGGTCCTGGCGCTGCTGCTGGCGCTGCGCGATGGCGAATTGCGCCGCGGCTGCGGCGGCTGCATCGGCCTTTTCAAGAGCGTTGCCGCCGAGAGTCTCGTCTCCATGCTGCTCTCACCCGTGATGATGCTGATCCAGTCGCGCGTGGTGGCGGATGTGTTCCTCGGCCGCGACTCGGGCTGGAACGCGCAGAACCGCGACGATCAGGCCATGCCGCTCGCCGATTGCGCGCGCAACCATGCCACGCATGTGGTGGCGGGCCTCGGCTTCGCCGTCCTGGCCTTCCACGTCTCCTGGGCGACCTTCCTGTGGCTGTCCCCCATCGCCGGTGCGCTGATGCTGTCGCCGCTCGTCTCCTGGGCGTCTGGCCTGCCGGCTCTCGGGCGGAGCCTGTGGCACTGGAACGTGTTCCGCATCCCGGAGGAAGCGCCGCGCGGCGCTGATGAGCCGGTCTTCGCCCCCGCACGCGCCGAACCGCTGCTGGAAGCGGCGGAGTGATCAGCGCGCGGTGATGCTGCCGTCGGCCGCGATGGTGATGGCGCTGGCCTCGCGCAGGCTTGAGAGTTCGTCCGGCGTGACGCAGGCAATGACGCAGCGCTTGCCATAGAGTGTTGCCGCCACCTCCGCCCCGATCGCGAGGTTGATGTCGGGCTCCGCGAGGATGATCGCGGCGGGTGCCGTCCCGAGCCGCACGGCTTCGGCGATGGCGCCTGGTGCAGAGCCCGAGCCGCGCGTCTCCGTCATCACCAGCACGGTGCCCGTGACGCAGGCACCGCATTGCGGGTGGTGCACGTCGAGGATCACGCCGTTGCGCGGTTCGAAGGCGCCCCAGAAGCTCAACGGCTCGTCGAGCGAGAGGACGGGACCTTCGGCATCGCCCTTGGTCAGGAGCCGCGCCCTCATCATCTTGCGCTCCAGAGGCAAGGGTCGCGCCACACCTCGCCGCGGATGGCGCTTTCCACGCATTCCTTCAGCGATCCGAAGGCCACCTCCACGCCCAGCATGCCCGGCGCGTAATAGGCCCATTTCGCGGCATTGGTCATGACCCGGCCCGTGAGGCCCCTGACGCGCGGCGAATGATAGGTGCAGACGTCGACCGGCACCTCGATTCCCAGTCCCTCGAGCTCCGCGATCCAGCCCTTGGCCCGCGCCATCTCGCGCACGATGCGGCTGGTCGAGACGAGGAAGGGGAGCCCCGCCCGCACCCGCCGCCCCGCGAGGAGCCGCACGAGTTCGCCGAATTCGGCCAGCGAGAAATGCGGCGTGCCGAGCGCCACCGCATCGAGAGGGCCGTCACGGGCGGTCGACAGGTCGCGCTGCGCCCGCGCCAGGTCTTCCGCGGTGACGACATGCGTCTCCCGCCCGCGCAGCACCGCCGCAAGCTCCGGCGCCTCCGGCGTCACGCCCGTGGCATGCCAGAGCTCCACCCCGCCCGAGGAGGCCGCCGCCGAGCTGATGGCCTTCAGCGCATATTTGGGCGCGTCCTGCGGCAGGCCGGAAATGACCGGCACGCGGCGCCCCGAGAGCCGTCCCGCGTGATGCCCGATCAGATGCGCGAAGACGTCTTCGCGGCGCCAGGCTTCGGGCAGCGATGTGCAGTCGATGTGAAGCTCCGCCATGCGGTTCTCGTCGCGGTGCAGCCCGGCATCTGGTGCGAGGCCCGTCAGCGCGCAGGCGACGTCGAGATAGTCGCCATACTTGTTGGTGCGCGCCCCCACCACCGAGTTGTAGTAGGACACGGCATTGGACTCGCCCACCGCGATGTGATCACCGAAACCGGGGCCGCCCGGATGCTGGTAGGGCGCACAGGTCCAGGTCGGGCGCGTGCCCAGCCGCTCGTAGAGCCGCATCAGCTCGG
>JADCDC010000441.1 GCA_020252385.1 Aestuariivirga sp. | reverse complement strand
TGCTCGCGCGTCGCTCCGTCATTGCCGCCTGCGAGGCCCTTCAGCACCGACTCGACACCGGACGTCATCGCGCTCCGCAACGAGGGGTCCGAGCGTGCCACCTCGGCGGCAAGGGCCGCCACGGGGCAGCCCAGCCCGGGATTGTCGCGGTGTTCCGGTGACAGGTAGCGCGCGCTGAAACCCTGGGCCGAATCAGCCCCGGACAGCAGCGGCCCCGCGAACTCGGCGAAGCCCGCCGCGAGGGCCGCCGCGACGAGCGCATTCTTGTCGGGGAAATGGCGGTAGAAGCCGCCATGGGTGAGGCCCGCCTCCCGCATCACGTCGGCAACGCTCGTGCCCTCGATGCCTCTGGACCTGAACAGGCGTCCCGCGGCGGCAATGATGCGCTCGCGGCTTCGGGCTTTCTCCTCACTGGATACGCGCACTGCTGAACCCCGCTCGCGGTTGACAGTTTAGATTATATCTGTCATCTATAAAGATGACAATCATCATCTAAAGGGGAGCAAGATGACGAAACCAAGGGTTCTGGTGACAGGGGCGACGGGAAAGACGGGCGGCGCGGTCGCCGAACGTCTGCTCGAAAAGGGTTGGCAGGTGCGCGCCCAGGCCCATCGGCGCGATCACCGCACCGAGCGGCTGGAACGGCTGGGTGCTGAGGTCGTCATTGCCTCCGCCCATGATCCCGAACAGCTGGCGATGGCGCTGAAGGATGTGCAACGGGCCTACTACGTCCCGATCTTCGCGCCGCATGCCGCCCAGGCGGCGGCGGCTTTCGCGGCGGCGGCCCGCCACTCCTCGCTCGAGGCCGTGGTGCAGCTCAGCCAATGGCTGTCCAGCCCCGTGCACCCCTCGATCCTGACGCGCGAGACATGGCTGATCGACCGCATGTTCTCCATGCTCCCAGGCATTGCGCACGTCGTCGTCAATCCCGGCATGTTCGCCGACAACTTCCTCCGCACGATCGATATGGCGGCCCTGCTCGGCATGTTTCCCGTGCTCACGGGCGAGAGCCGGTCAGCGCTGGTATCGGCAGAGGATATTGCCGCATGTGTCGTCGCACTTCTCTCCGATCCCGAACCATATGCCGGACAGTCCTTCCGCCCGACCGGTCCACAGCTTCTCTCCGGAGCGGGGATGGCGCAGTCGGTCGAGCGGGCGCTGGGGCGCAGGGTGCGGTCAATCCATCTGCCCTTCTCCATGTTCCTCAAGCTGGCGCGGCTCGATGGCGTCAACCCCCATGAAGCCTTGAGCTGGCGTGACTATGTGCGCGACCATCGCGCCGGCGCCTTCGAGATCGGCGACGCCGTGACCGACGTCGTGCCGCGGCTCACCGGGCGGCCGGCGGAGGATTTCGAGACCATCGCGCGGCGCTATGCGGCACGGCCCTTCGCCCGCCGGAGCCCGGTGAACCTGGCGCGCATGATCGCCCGCATGGCCGTCCTGCCCCTCGTGCCCGCACTCGACATCGATGCCTATGCGAGGCGGCACGGCTTCCCCGCGCTTGCCGATGCGCGCCTCTCGGCGGAAGATGACCGCTGGCGCGCCGCACACGGCGTTCCGCTGCTTCAGGAGGCAAGGTGACGATGCTCGACAACCGCATTCCCCCGCCGCTCCTGATGCTGGCCTTCGCGCTGGCCATGTGGCCGCTCGGAGCCGATGGCCCCGCACCGGCCTGGAGGTTCGCCGCGGCACTCGTGGTGTTCATCGCCGCCGGCGCATTTGCGTTCCCCGCCATCATGGCCTTTCGCCGGGCGAACACCACGATCGACCCCATCCATGTCGAGCGCGCCAGTACTCTCGTCACGAGCGGGGTTTTCGGCATCACGCGAAACCCGATGTATGTCTCGCTCACGCTGCTGCTTGGCGCCTGGGCCTTCTGGCTTGGAGGGCCATGGGTCTGGGCCGGACCTGTGCTCCTCGCCCTGTGGCTCGACAGGTTCCAGATCCGCCCGGAGGAGCGCGCCATGGCCCAGCGCTTCGGGGCGGATTATGCGCGCTACCGAGAGAAAGTCCGCCGCTGGCTCTAGCCTAGCCCGGGCCCATCGAGGACCGCGACCGTGCTCCGGTAGGCGGCGTCGAGATGCGCCTTCATGGCGGCGGCTGCTTTTGCGGGATCGTGGCTGTTCAGTGCACGGATGATCTCGCGGTGCTGTTCTAGCGTGGCTTCCGCCTGGCCTGCGCGCGGCACCATCAGGTGGCGGCAGCGGTCGAGTTGCGCCTTGGAGATCTCGATCGTGCCCCACAGCCGCGGCAGGTCGCTGATCGAGGTGATGGCGCGGTGGAAGGCGTCGTCCTGGGCGATGGCCTCCGCGAAGTGCCGCCGTTCCACGGCGCGCTCGTGCCTGGCCAGGATGTCGTGCAGCTGGTCCGCATGTTCCTGGCGCATGCGGGTTGCGGCCTGTGCCGCACTCTCCATCTCCAGCGCGCGGCGGATCAGGAAGGACTCCTCGATCTCGTGCCGGTCCATGCGCGCGGCGCGTGTCGCGGACTGGGCTGCCACATCCACAAGGTGCTCGTCGGAGAGCCGCTTCACCGCCTCCCTCACGGGGGTGCGCGAGACGTTGAGCTGGAGCGCGATGGCCTTCTCGTCGATCACCGCGCCCGGCCTGATGGCGCCCGTCAGGATCAGGTCACGCAGCAGGGGGTAGATCTGGTCCCGCAGCGGGCGGGACCGGTCCAGCCGGTGCGCGGAGAGATCGAAGCTCATGGCTGTCATACTAATATAACAGTTCTGGACAGCAAGACGGATTCCTGTCTAACATCGTCAAAAAAGTGAAACCGCATGGGAGGAAACATGGCGGCCGGCAATAATTTTCCCAAGCTTCACAATGCGATGTGGCCAGGCCTCGTTGGCAAGGGTCCGGATTCGGAGCCGCCCATCGACCTCGCCACCATGATCGAGATGACGGCCAAGGCCAGCGTCAATGGCGTCAAGTTCGACGGCATCGACATCTTCCATGCCGCGCCCCACCCCCCGATCGACTTCTCGGACGATGACGTGAAGTGGCTCGCCGACACGGCCGGGGGCCATGGCCTCGCCATCGGCTCCATCGTGGCGCCGGTCTGGCCGCCGGTGGGCGGCGGCTCCGCCATGGGCTCGGCCGAGGACCGGAAGAAATTCGTCGGCAACGTGCGCAAGTCCTGCGAACTCGGCAAGAAGCTGCGGGCACTCGGTGTGCGCAAATACGGCG
>JADCDC010000440.1 GCA_020252385.1 Aestuariivirga sp. | reverse complement strand
GGGCCGAGCGCCAGCATCTGATAGTCGACCTTGAGGAAGCGGCTCAGCATCTCGACCACGAATTCATGGTCCTGGCTCTGCGGCACGCCGGACACCGTCACAGCACCCACAACGCCCGTGCCGGCAAGATGAATCGGGAAGCCGCCGCCCGCCGGCGCATAATCCATGGGGTCCATGCCGCGCGAGGCGTCGAAGGCCTTTTTCTGCAACTGGTGCTCGCGACCCACCCGGTAGGAGGACTTGTGGAAGCGGTAGACCGTGTTCACCTTGCGGCGCACCCAGTCCGGGTTCTCAGGCGTCGAGCCGGGGAGTGCCGTGTAGAACAGCGGCCGGTTGCCGATCCGGATGTCGATGACGAAGGGCAGTTCCCGCTCCACCGCCACCTTGCGCATCAGGCTGCCGAGCGTCCAGGCATCATCCTCGCTGAAGGACGTGAAGCGGAGCTCCTGCTCCTGCCGCGCGATCTGCGCGATGTCGGTCTCGAGACTCATGGTGCGATCTCCTCCCCTTATGTCCGTCATGCCAGCGAAAGCTGGCATCCAGCTTCCTTGCACCTTCCAAAGCTGGATCCCGGCTTTCGCCGGGATGACGGCGTTGGGAGGGGCATAAAAGCAGAAGGGCGGCTTCCGTGAAACCGCCCTTCTCGCCGACCGTCCTATGCGAAAACCTAGTTCCTGGCCTTGTCCACCAGCTTGTTCTTGCCGATCCACGGCATCATCTCGCGGAGCTTGGCGCCCACTTCCTCGATGTTGTGGCTGTCGTTGTTGCGGCGGATCGCCTTGAAGCGGGCCGCACCGGCGCGGTATTCCTGCATCCACTCCGAGGTGAACTTGCCGGTCTGGATGTCCTTCAGCACGCGCTTCATCTCGGCCTTGGTCTCGTTGGTGATGATGCGGGGGCCGGTCACGTATTCGCCCCACTCGGCCGTGTTGGAGATCGAGTAGTTCATGTTGGCGATGCCGCCCTCATAGATCAGGTCGACGATCAGCTTCACCTCGTGCAGGCACTCGAAATAGGCCATCTCGGGGGCGTAGCCCGCCTCGACCAGCGTCTCGTAGCCCGCGCGGATCAGCTCCACGAGGCCGCCGCAGAGCACCACCTGCTCGCCGAACAGATCCGTCTCGCACTCTTCCTTGAAGGTCGTCTCGATGATGCCGGAGCGGCCGCCGCCGACGCCCGAAGCGTAAGAAAGCGCCAGGTCATGCGCATTGCCCGAGGCGTCGTGATGGATGGCGATGAGGCAGGGAACGCCGCCACCCTTCTGGTATTCGCCGCGCACGGTGTGGCCCGGGCCCTTCGGCGCGATCATGACGACGTCGATCGTCTTCTTCGGCTCGATCAGGTTGAAGTGCACGTTGAGGCCGTGGGCGAAGGCGATCGCCGCGCCATCGCGGATGTTGGGGGCGATCTCGTCGCGGTAGATGTCGGCCTGGAGCTCGTCAGGGGTCGCCATCATCATCAGGTCCGCCCACTTGGCGGCCTCCGCCACGGTCATCACCTTGAGGCCGTCGGCCTCGGCCTTCTTGGCCGTGGGCGAGCCCGCCTTGAGGGCGACCGCGATGTTGGTGGCGCCGGAATCCTTCAGGTTCAGCGCATGCGCCCGGCCCTGGCTGCCATAGCCGACGATCACCACCTTCTTGGCCTTGATCAGGTTCACGTCGGCATCCCGGTCGTAGTAAACGCGCATGTTTCAGGTCCATCCCATTTGGAATTTGAATTGGCGCGGGAATAGCGGGGCGGCGGGCCCAAGGCAAGCGGCAAAAGCCCAAAAAATGGGGCCCCACTCGCGTGGGGCCCCGTGCCGGACGGGCGGAGGACCGTCAGCCGAGCTTTTCCTGCGGCGTGCCCCTCGTCTTCCACAGGCTGTAGGCCACACCGCCCGCCAGGATGGCGAAGGTGACCGAGAGCGAGATCGCCGGCGGGATCTTGTCCAGCCCCAGCAGGGGGGCGGCGAAGATTTTGGAGCCGATGAAGATCAGAACGATCGCCAGGGCCAGCTTCAGGTAGTGGAAGCGCTTCACCATGGCAGCCAGCGCGAAGTACAGCGCACGAAGGCCCAGGATGGCGAAGATGTTCGAGGTGTAGACGATGAAGGGGTCGGTGGTGATGGCGAAGATCGCCGGCACCGAGTCCACCGCGAAGATCACGTCCGCCACCTCGATCAGGATCAGCGCCAGGAACAGCGGCGTCATGAACCAGACGAGCTTGCCGGACTTGGGATCGGGCTTCTTGACGAAGAACTTCTCGCCATGATGCTCGTCCGTCACGTTGAAGCGGCGGCGCATGAAGGCGAGGAGCGGGTTCTTCGCGACGTCGTATTCCTTGTCGGCGAACACGATCATCTTGATGCCGGTGGCGATGAGGAACACCGCGAAGACATAGAGCACCCAGGAGAATTCGGAGACGATCGCCGCGCCGAAGCCGATCATGATGGCGCGCAGCACGATGACGCCGAGGATGCCCCAGAACAGCACGCGGTGCTGGTACTTCAACGGCACGGCGAAGAAGGAGAAGATCATGGCGATGACGAAGACGTTGTCCATCGCCAGCGCCTTCTCGACGGCGAAGCCCGTGAGGTACTCCATGCCCGAGGTGGCGCCGAGCGACCACCACACCCAGCCGCCGAAGGCAAGGCCCAGGCCAATGTAACCGGCGGACAGCACGAGGCTCTCGCGCGCCGTGATTTCCCGGTGCTCCTTGTGGAGGACGCCGAGGTCAAGCACAAGCAGCGCGATCACGATGCCGATGAACATGAGCCACATCCAGACCGGCTTGGTCAGCCAGTCGGCAAAAAGGAAGGAGGTCAGAACTTCCATGGAAACTCCCTGCATGATGTCATTGTTCGTCCGACATCACGCCGAAGGGATCGGCGCCAGAGGGGCCCGGACAGAGATGCAATTATGGCGCGCCCGTCACAATTTCAACGGGCGGGCTTCATTACAATTTGGCAAGATTACAGTGTTTCCCGCGCCGACCAGAGGAGCCGGAGGCCGAGTGCCCCGAGGAACAGCCCGGTCACCCGGTCGATCCAGACCTTGGCCTTGAGGTAGAAGCGGCGCACGGGGCCTGAGCCGAAGAACAGCGCCACCACGGAATACCACCACACCTCGTTGAGGCTGACGATGGCGATCAAGGCCAGCGTCATCCACAGCGGCACCTGGGCCGGCAGCATGGCAATGAAGATCGAGCCGAAGCACACCGCCCCCTTG
>JADCDC010000044.1 GCA_020252385.1 Aestuariivirga sp. | reverse complement strand
CCGGCTGCCGGTGATGATGGGCGTCACCTTCGCCGCCGTCGGACCGATGGTGGCGATGGCGGGCTCGATGAACGCCACGAGGCCCAGCAGGACCGCCGCCAACCCCTTACCGATGATCCCCATGATACGCCCCACCAGACATGCTTAATTTCTGGTGAAGAACATGCCGCGCGCCCCGGCCGCTGGCAATCGTAAACAAAAGGTTAAGTTAACGCCGCCGCGAGGGGGCACGAAAATGGCCCCGCCCCCGGGTGGGGGACAGGGCCTTGCGGAAACTGCCTCGTTCCACCCCGGACCGGGGCGGCGGGCCTCAGTTCTGGGCGAGGTCGGTGCGGCGGAACTTCAGGACTTCGCCTTCGCCGTTCACCGCGACGTACCAGCCACCCTGGCGGGAAATCTCGCCGCAATGGGCCTTGCCCTTGGTCCACTTGTTCCACACCACGCAGAGCGCGGAGCCCTGCATGTACCAGCGGCCCTTGTCCTTCTGGCCATAGGCCTGGCCGGCGAGCGCGCCGCCGGGCGAACCGGTGAAGGACACGCGGTAACCCTTGACCTTGGCCTCGAACTGGCCGGGAAAGAGCTTGGTGACCTCGCCCTTGGCGAGTGAGCCGGCCTCGGCCGGAACCGTGGCGGTCAGAACGGCTGCCCCGAACAGGACAGCCGCGGAGATGCTGCGAATTGCCATTGGATGAACCCCCGTCTGGCGGGCGGCGGACCCGCTTCCGCCAGGAAGCCTCGGACCAGCAGCCGGTTTGCTTTGTCGGGGCGCTCCTTTGGCAGCCCCCTGTGACCAAAATATGGGGATTGCAGGGCGGTTTTTCCCGTTGATTCAGGTCAATTCCGGCAGCCTTGTCCCGATTTCTGGTTGCATTACGCCCCATGGAGGCCGCCAGGAAGGTTTTTGCACCAGCCCGGCGCTTGCGGTAGGGAACCGGAATGGCGCGTCTTGGCGACTTCCTCGAGCAGGGTTTCCTGACATTTCCGGCGGAAACGGCCGTGGCCCGGTGGGCTGAGGCTGTGCACCCCGTGGCCGCGGAGGCGGCGCGGGACCCTGCCCAGGGTCATTGGCTGCGCTGCGGCGGCACCTGGTTCGTGGGGGTCGACGCGCTTCCCAACGATCGGCAAGGCCGGGTCGGCGGCGGCCCGCCGCTCGCCGGGGCGGCGATGGCGTTCATCCGCGATGAACTGAATTTTTCCCTGCCGCTCCACCGCGCACAGGTCTCGATCTGCTATCCGGGATATCCCAAGCCCTCGGCGGAGGAGAGCGAGGCCGCCTTCCGGTTTCGCCAAACGCGCGATGCGGCGCATGTCGACGGGCTCCTCGCCGAGGGGCCGGACAAGCGGCGAAGCCTCAAGGAACCGCATGCCTATATCCTGGGCCTGGCGCTGACCGCGCAGTCTGCCGATGCCTCTCCCCTCACCGTCTGGGCGGGTTCCCACCGGCTGATGCGCGGCATGTTCGAAACGGTGCTCAAGGACCATGCCCCGGAGGACTGGGGCGGGATCGACCTCACCGCCCCCTACCAGGCAGCACGGCGCAGCGTGTTCGAGACCTGTCCGCGCATTCCCCTGCCGATCCTCCCGGGAGAGGCCGTGCTGCTGCACCGCCACCTGGTCCATGGCGTAGCACCCTGGGGCGAGGCCGCGACGGCACCGCCTGAGGGGCGAATGATCGCCTATTTCAGGCCGGAGTTCGCAAGTCCCGGCGACTGGCTGTCAGCGCCATAGCCTCCGTATCTTGAGGAAACCCGCATAGCCAAGGTCGAGGACCGCCACGAAAGGCTGCGCCGAGAGCAGCCGCCCCGCCATCCGGAAGCCCGGCGTTGCCCGCCACAGCGCCAGGAAGGCCGCGGCACCCGAGACCAGCACCCCGTCGGGCAGGCGCACGTGGAAGCGCCGGAGCGCCTCCTCCCGGTTGAGGTCGGGCGCGGGGCAGACCTCGGCGGCGACGTCGCAATAGCTGACCTCGCCGCCCGTGCGTGACCGGTAGAAGCCGATTTCGCGGCGGCAGACGGGGCAGGCCCCGTCGTAGTAAACCGTAATTGGCGATTGCGTCTTGTGAGCCATGCCACGAGCTACGATAAGCTGAGCCCGACGGATTGGAGGGGTTTCGCCACATGACGGTCTATGCCGGTTTGGGCGTGCGCACGCTCATCAATGCCAAGGGACCCGCCACCAGGCTTTCGGGCGGCATCATGCGGCCCGAAGTGGCCGCCGCCATGGCGGAAGCCTCGCAGGCTTGCGTCGACATCGCGGAACTCCAGGCAGCGGCCTCGCGCGTCATCGCGGAAGCCACGGGAGCGGAGGCGGGCTATGTGGCCTCCGGCGCATCCGCCTGCCTGCTCATCGCCGCCGCCGCCTGCATGACGGGTCTCGACCCCGGCCGCATGGCGAGGCTTCCCGATGCCCGCGGCATGAAGAACCAGTGCGTGATGGTGCGGAGCCAGCGCAATTTCTATGACCACGCCATCCGCGCGGCCGGACTTCAGATCGTCGAGGTCGGCCTGCCTGACCGCTATGCCGGAGCGGGCGTGCGCGACGCGGAAGGCTGGGAGATCGACGACGCCATCACCGAGATGACCGCGGCCGTCTTCTATGTGGCCGATTCCCAGTCCCGCCCGCCGCTTCCCGAGGTCACGGCCATCGCCCATGCGCGGGGCGTTCCGGTGATCGTCGATGCCGCCGCGCAATTGCCGCCGCAGGACAATCTGAGGCGCTTCATCGCGGAAGGGGCGGACCTCGTCGCCTTCTCGGGCGGCAAGGCGCTGGGCGGGCCACAGGCGAGCGGCATCCTGGCGGGACGGCGCGACCTCGTCATGGCGGCGGCGCTTCAGCACCTCGACCTCGACGTCTTCTGGGACATGTGGGAGCCGCCGGCCTCGCTGATCGACAAGCAGCGCCTCAAGGGTGCGCCCCAGCATGGCATCGGGCGGAGCTGCAAGGCCGGCAAGGAGGAGATCGTGGGGCTTCTCACCGCGCTCCGCCTGTTCATCGCCGAGGGCGATACGGCCCGCCATGCGCGCTGGCTGAAGGATTGCGAGACGGTGGCGGCGGCACTCGCCGGGCATCTGGTGACGGTGACGGGCGGCAATGACGTGGGCCTCGTGCCCACCGTCGAGATCACGCCGGACCCCGAGCGCATGAGCGCCACCGCCCTCTGCCTCGCATTGCAGCATGCCGATCCCGTGATCGTGCTTGACCCTGCAGCACGCGAGCGTGGCGTCGTGACGGTGAACCCCATGTGCCTCAAGCCCGGCGAGGCGGAGATCGTGGGGCGCCGCATCGCCGAAGTCCTCGCACCGCGATAGCGCCGGAACGGGCGGCGGCAGAGGCCGCCGCCCCTGGGGGCTACTGGCTGGTGACCTTGCCCGGCAGGCTGAGATCACCCGAGGCGACGTCGAAGATGTCGGCGACGCAGAGAAGCGGCGCATGGATGTTCGCATTCACCCTGAGGCCCGCCGTCACGCCGTCGAAGCCGGCGCCGGCGAGAGCGCCGATCTCCGCGAAGGGCAGCCGGATCTCGACCGCGCCGCCATCGAACACCGGCTGCCAGCCCGGACTGTCGATGAGGAGCGGCAGGCCCGGCCAGGTCGCGGGGAGACGTGGGCTCGCACCTTCGGGAATGTCGATCACCTTCAGCGCGCCCTTGCCGCAGGACTCGTCGGGGCCGAGCACGACCCAGTGGCTGTGCCAGACATTGCCGTCATTCGCCCTGTCGCCATCGCCGTTCTCGTCGAACAGCGGCGTGTCGTCGAAGTCGGGATGAGCGGTGGCGGCGAGCGCCAGGATTCCTGCGCCCTTCTCGAAGCCGACGATGGCCGGATCGAGGCTCGTCGGCCAGACATAGGCGAACACGTCGGACCCCGCCAGCTTGCCGGCGGGCGTCGGCCTTGACTGGCCCGCCGCGCCCGACACGGCCATGCGGAAGGTCGCAACCTTGCCGCTGGTCGTGATCGTGGTGTGCACGACATCGAAGGGTGCAGCGGCATTGCCGCTCCCGCTCTTGATGTCCGCGGCGCCGGCACCGCCGGCACCGGCGAGCAGCGCGGCCGCAACAAGCATGGTGTTGCGCATCAGGCCACCCCCTTCACGTCCGACAGCGACGCACCGAAGTTGATGTGCAGCGGCGCGCCGCCGATCACCAGTGCGGGCACCGAGACGACGCCCGCGGCCTCGGCCTCGGGGATGCGGCTGCGGTCGGCGCCGAGATGCACGATCTCGACGGCATAGCGGGACGGATCGAGGGCATGGGCGATCTGCCGTTCGGCATCGAGGCAGATGGTGCAGCCGGCATGGTAGAACACGGCTTTCTGTGTCATATTCGTAGTGTCTCCTGTCTTTTCAGAGGCGGTGTGGACAAAAGGACGCTCCGTCCGTTGCAGCGGGTGGAGCGTCCGTCTCTTTCGGCTCAGGCTGCCTTGAAGCGCTGCCAGTTGGCGGCGGATTCGTCGGGCTGAGCCGCTTCATGCTCGCCGCAGTCGAGGCGCAGACTGGCGTCCCCGAAGGCGGCGTTCACGAAACTGCAGTGATGCGGGCGGGCCGCATCCTCATGGACATGTGGACGGAAGTGACGGCAGCTGACGCACATGCGCTGTGCGGGAATGGCCTGGCGCTCCTGCAGGCCGCGGATAAGGCCGGTCAGCAACCGCAGCATCTGCCCCTGCTCCCCAGGCGGCAGTTCGGCAACGGCGGCGGAGAGCGCATTGGGCGCATCGCGCAGCCGGTCGGCAAGGTTCCGCCCCTCCTCGGTGAGGTCGAGGCGGTGGGCGCGCTGGTCGGCAGGATCGGGCTGCCGCCGCAGGAGCTGCTTGGCCACCAGCGCGTGGACGGAATCGGTGAGTGACCCCCCGCTGACGCCCAGGGCTTCCGCCACGGCGGCGCTGCGCGAGGGTCCGCGCCGCGCGAGGTAGAGCAGGATTTCCGACTGCGTCGGGTTGAGGTGCAGCGCATGGGCATGCTGCCAGGACAGGGCGCGGCGGCAGGTTGCGATCTGCCCGAGGGCAAACAGGATGTGGGAGGGCGCATCGGTCATGATTAGGACTCCTAAGCAATTCCATTCGCCCTGTCCATCGCTTTCTTCCCGGCGGCCGGGGCATGAGCCTGCCGCAAAACTGACCTCCGCCAACTGCCGTTGCCTTTCCGGCATTTCGGCGCATGATCCCAAGCCTAAGGAGGCCCCTCGACATGACCGGCAGCGCACTCCTGGAGCTTGCGGACATCCGCATGAACTTCGGCGCCATCGAGGCGTTGAGGGGCGTGAGCTTCAGGGTTGGCCGCGGCGAGGTGGTGGCGCTGCTGGGCGACAACGGCGCGGGCAAGTCCACCCTCGTCAAGATCATCTCCGGCGGCCTCAAACCCAGCGCGGGACGCATGGTGTTCGACGGCGCGGAGCGTTTCTTCGCCACACCGGCCGAGGCCAAGGCGCAGGGCATTGAAACCGTTTACCAGGACCTCTCCCTCTGCACCAATGTCGACGTCGTCGGCAATTTCTTCATGGGCCGCGAGATCGTGAAGAAGTGGATGGGCCTCATCCCCGTGCTGCAGGAGAAGGAGATGGAGAAGGTGGTGGCGGACGCGCTCCGCAATGCCGGAACCCGCATCCCGTCGCTGCGCACCAATGTCGAGCATCTCTCGGGCGGCCAGCGCCAGGCGATCGAGCTCAACCGTTTCGCCCATTGGGGCGGCAAGCTCGTGCTGCTGGACGAGCCCTTCGCAGCGCTGGGCGTGGAGCAGACGCGGCGCGGCCTCGACCTCATCAAGCGGATCGCCGCGCAAGGGATCGGCGTCATCATCATCACCCACATCATGACCCAGGCCTTCCAGGTGGCGGACCGCATCGTGGTCATCCGCCAGGGCCAGGTGGCGGGCGATGTGCCCACGCGCGAGACGAGCCCCGACCAGGTCGTGGGCATGATCACCGGCGAGGCCTTCCATGGCCGAACCCAAGAAGCGAGGCCGAACGGCCCCAACCCCTGACCCCGTCAGCAACAGAGGAGACGCAACATGAACCGCATTCGCCGACTTCTGACCGCGTCCATCGCCATCGCGGCGGTGGGCATCGTCAGCCCTGCCTTCGCGCAATCGAAGGGCAAGATCTTCTACATGGTGCCGACCTTGCTGGACGAGTTCCAGACCGAGTCGGTCGCCGCCATCACAAAGTTCATGGGCGATGTCGGCTATGAGGTCGTCACCCTCAATGCCGACAACAAGACCGACCTGCAGCAGAGCCAGATGAACGACACGATCCTGCAGAAGCCTGCAGCAATCGTTCTGGCCGCGGTCGACTTCAACGCCCTCGCCCCCTCGATCGAGAAGGCCAGGGCGGCCGGCATCCCGGTCATGATCTTCGACCGCCAGATCACCTCGACACCGTCTGACTTGACCTCGGTTGCCGGCACGATCGAGATCGGCCAGGTGGCGGCGGGCGAGATCCAGCGCCTGCTCAAGGAGAAGAACGGGGCGGTCAAGGGCAAGATCCTGCAGGTGCTGGGCGACCCGGCGGACCCCTACACCCTCGACATCCAGAAGGGCTTCGAGGACAAGATGAAGGAGTTCCCTGACGCCCAGATCATCACGCTGCCCGCCATGCAGTGGGAGGCTTCCAATGCCGGCACCATCGTCTCCGACCAGATGGTGGCGAACCCCGACATCGACCTGATCTTCCTGCACGCCGCACACCTCTCCGTCGCCGCGGTGGCAGCGCTCGAGGCCAAGGGCAAGAAGCCGGGTGATGTGATGATGATCTCGTCGAACGGCGCCCCCGTGGGCCTCGACCTGATCCGCAAGGGCTGGCTCAACGTCGAGGTGGAGCAGCCGCTCTATGCCCAGGCGGCAGCGCTTGCGATGTTCGCCGACAAGGTGGTGAACAAGCAGGAGATCAAGCCCGGGAACTATTCCGTGCTGGGCCTCGACTCGGTGCTCACGACCGAGAGCTGGGGACCCAACATCAAGATCCCGGGTGCTGCCATCACCAAGGAGAATGTCGACGAGCCGCGCTTCTGGGGCAACCTGAAGGCGCCCGCCGACAAGATCATGCCGGTGGAGTGAGACCATACCCCACAATCCCGTCATCCCGGCGAAAGCCGGGACCCAGCTTTCTTTCCGCGCGTCCCTCACCCAAAGCTGGGCCCCGGCTTTCGCCGGGGTGACGGAAAGAGGGGAAGAAACGACTCAGGATAACGACTCCCCATGAAATCCTCCCGCCAGCGCGCGATCGCCGAATTCGTGCTCGACCATCTCGTCTGGTTCATGCTGGCGGTGGTGCTGATCGCATTTTCGCTGTTCGTGCCGAACTTCTTCCAGATCGGCATCTTCGCTAACATCGTCGAACAGTCGACCTTCGTCGGCGTGATGGCGATCGGCCTCGCCATCGTCATCATCGCCGGCCACATGGACCTCTCCGTCGAATCGACGGCCGCACTCGCCGCCATGGTGACGGGCATATTGTTCTGCTCGCGCGGCATCGGGCTCGGCCTGACGCTGACGCCGGAATGGCTGGTGCTGCCGGTGTCGCTTCTGATTGCGCTCTCCGTGGGTGCGGTGATCGGCTTCCTCAACGGCGTCTTCACCATCAAGCTTGGAATGAACGCCTTCATCGTGACGCTCGCCTCCTACATCTGGGTGAGGGGCCTCGTTGTGGCGATCTCCGGCGGGCGCTCGGCGCAGGACCTGAGCCCGTCGCTCCGCGTCATCGGCATCGAGCAGCTGCTCTTCGTGCCGCTCATCGCCTGGATCGCCATCCTCTGCTACGTCATTTTCTCCTTCATCATGGGGAGGACACCCTTCGGCCGGCACGTGACGCTGATCGGCGGCAATGCGGTGGCGGCCTTCCGCGCGGGCATCAAGGTGGACCGGCTGATGTTCATCGCCTTCATCATCGCAGGCGCAGTTGCGGGGCTGGCGGGCTGGCTCCTTGCCATCCGCACCAGCGGGGCCACGGCGAACCTCGGCACCGGCATGCTGTTCAACGCCTTCGCCGCGGTGGTCATCGGAGGCGTGTCGCTGAAAGGCGGTGTGGGAAAGCTGCCCGGCGTCTATGCGGGGGTGCTGCTCCTGTCCTCGATCCACACGGCGATCAACCTGATGGGCTTGCCAGCGCATTACACACAGGTGATCCTCGGCCTGCTCGTGCTGGCAGCGGTGCTGCTCGACACACTGAAGCTCCAGATCCGGCAGAGGTTTGCATGACGGGACGTCTCGCAGACAGAGTGGCGCTGGTGATCGGTGCCGCGCGTGGCATCGGCGAGGGCATCGCCCAGCGCTTCGTGGAAGAAGGGGCCAGGGTGGTCATCGCCGATACCGAGGTGGCGGCAGGCCAGGAGACGGCGGCGCGCCTCAAGGGCCTGTTCGTCGAGACCGACATTTCCCGCGTGGACCATGCGGAGCGCGCGGTGAGGACCGCGCTCGACGGTTTCGGCGGCCTCGACATTCTCGTCCAGAACGCCGGCATCTATCCCTGGACACTGATCGAGAACACCTCACCTGAAGAATGGGACAAGGTGCTGGCGGTGAATCTCAAGGGCACCTTCCTCGCCGCGCGCGCCGCCCTTCCCCACATGAAGGCGAAGCGGGCGGGCCGCATGATCTTCACCTCCTCGATCACCGGCCCACGGGTAACGAGCCCGGGGCATGGCCACTATTCGGCGAGCAAGGCGGGGATCAACGGCTTCATCAAGGCGGCAGCGCTGGAGTTCTCAGGCTTTGGCATCACTGTGAACGGCATCGAGCCCGGCAACATCCTGACGTCCGGCATGCAGATGCATCGGTCCGAGGCCTTCATCAAGTCGATGGAGGCCGCCATCCCGCTGGGCCGCCTCGGCACGCCCCGGGACATTGCCAATTGCGCCCTGTTCCTGGCCTCCGACGAGGCCTCCTACATCACGGGCACGACGATCATCGTCGATGGCGGCCAGACGCTGCCCGAAGGCGCCGACTTCCGCATCAACCCGGATTGACCGGCGCGATCCTGACATAGACCTCATTGTAGGCGGGCTGGCCAGCGGGCGACCAGAGCGAGGGTGTGAGGCTGTTCATCTGGTGCCTCGGGCCCGCCTCCTCCCACCACTTGCCCTCGAAGCAGGCGATGCCGGGCCTGACGCCGTCGCTGAGCCTCAGCACGGCATCGAGCGCGCCGGAACCGGAGGAGAGCGTCACCGTCTGGCCCTCCGTCAGGCGGAGCCGCGCGGCATCGGCCGCGTTGAGCGTCACGGCGGGGGCACCCTGGCTCTTCTTGTGGCGCGGCATGTTGGCGAAGGTGGAGTTCAGGAAATAGTGGGACTTGGGCGTCAGCAATTGCAGGAGGCCCTGCTCCACCGCATCGGGTGCCTCGATCGGCCCATCCGAGATGCGCAGCCGTTCCGTGCGCGGCGCGATGGCGGGCCGCGGTGTCGGTGACTTGCGCCAGCCCGCCTCGGCAAGCTCCGCCCATGACCAGCCTTCGGGCAGGGCCGAGGCCGCGATCTCCTCGTCGCTCTCCCTGAAGGCGGGGTGATCGAGGCCGAGCTTCTCCGCCAGCCCGCGCATGATGGCGCCGCTGCTCCGCGCCGCGCCCGCAGGCGCAATGGCGGGCAAGTTCGCCATGACGTAATGGTGGCCCCAGGCGCCCTGCACGTCCACATGTTCGAACTGCGTGGTGGCGGGCAGCACGATGTCCGCAAGGCGCGCCGTATCGGTGAGGAAGTGGTCGATCACCACGGTGAAGAGGTCCTCGCGCGCGAGGCCGCGCCTGACGCGCGGACCATCGATCTGTGTTGCCGCCGGGTTGGCGGACCACACCATCAGCCCCTTCACCGGCGGTGAGGCCGTCTCGAGGATTTCGCCCAGCCGCGCAATGTCGAAGGCGCGTGCGTTGCCAGGGGCGAGATCGGCGCGATCCGCTTGAGCCTCAGGCAGCTGCGGCATGGAGAGGATCGAGAGACCGCCGCCGGGCCTCCGCCAATGGCCGCCGAGAATGGCGAGTGCCGAAAGGCCGCGCACAAAGGCCTCCCCGTTCCGCGCCTGCTGCGGGGCGATCCCGCCGCGAATGAGCGCGGTGCGTGCGCTGGCGAATTCCTCGGCCAGGCCTTCGATCTCCTCCGCCGTGAGGCCCGTTGCCTCCGCCGCCTTCTCGAAAGTCCAGGGTGCGACGCGCAGGCGGTAGGCCGCGAGGTCGCTGACCCACAACTCGGCAAGTTCGAGGTCCGCCCGGCCGCTGGTCAGCAGATGGCGGCCGATGGCGGCGGCCAGCACGGAATCCGAGCCGGGCCGGGGTGCGAGGTGCAGGTCACACTGCTTCGTGGTGCGGGTCTGGCAGGGGTCGATGGCGATGAGCCTGGCGCCGCGCTTGCGCGCCGCCTCGATGAAGTGCCACTGGTGATGGCAGGTCGTCAGCACATTCTGCCCCCACAGGATGATGAGGGAGGCCTCCGGCGTCTCCTCCGGGTCGACGCCGATCGGATGGCCCTCCCCCATCAGGGCCGCCGCCGACATGGCGCAGATGGCGCCTGTCTGGCGGCTGGCGCCAAGCGCATGGAACACGCGATTGAGGGCGAGGCGCTGCACCACGCCCTGGCTGCCGAGGTAGGAATAGGGCATCAACGCCTCCGCCCCATGCTCCGAGATGATGGCGCGGAAGCGGCTGGCGATCTCGTCCAGCGCCTTATCCCAGGAGATTTCCGCGAATTGCCCGCTGCCCTTGGGGCCGGTGCGCTGCAAGGGCTGGAGCAGGCGGCCGGGCGCGGTGAGCCGCCCCTCATAATCCTTCACCTTGGCGCAGAGCACGCCGCGGGTGACCGGATGGTCCTTCGCCCCCTCGACCCGGGTGACCTGGCCGTCGGCGACGCTGGCCACCCAGGCGCAACTGTCCTGGCAATCGAGCGGGCAACAGCCTTTGACCTGCATGGGGGGGCCTCCTCGGAGCCGATGGCGGCGAAGCTTCCGCCCGGGCTTCCGGATTGTAAAGCCTCATGGCTGCCATGAGCGGGCCGCCCGGGGGTTTGACTTCAAGGCCTAAGCCGCTAAATACGCCACAAAATCCATTCCACCCGAAGGCGAACACCCACATGGCCAAGCCGCGCACGCTCTATGACAAGATCTGGGACGACCACCTCGCCCATGAGGCGGAGGACGGCACCTGCCTGCTCTACATCGACCGCCACCTGGTCCATGAGGTGACGAGCCCGCAGGCCTTCGAGGGCCTGCGCATGACGGGCCGCAAGGTGCGCCACCCGGAGAAGACGCTGGCCGTTGTTGACCACAACGTGCCCACGACCGACCGCTCCAAGGGCATCGCCGAGGAGGAAAGCCGCATCCAGGTCGAGACGCTGGCGAAGAACGCTGCCGAATTCGGGGTGAAATACTTCAACGAGCTCGACAAGCGCCAGGGCATCGTCCACGTGGTGGGGCCTGAGCAGGGCTTCACGCTGCCTGGCACCACCATCGTCTGCGGTGACAGCCACACCTCCACCCACGGCGCCTTCGGGGCGCTGGCCCATGGCATCGGCACCTCCGAGGTGGAGCATGTGCTCGCCACCCAGACGCTGATCCAGAAGAAGGCCAAGAACATGCTGGTCCGGGTCGACGGTACGCTGCCGAAGCACTCGACCGCCAAGGACATCATCCTCGCCGTGATCGGCGAGATCGGCACGGCGGGCGGCACCGGCTCCGTCATCGAATTCGCCGGCGAGGCGATCCGCGGCCTCACCATGGAAGGCCGCATGACGGTGTGCAACATGACCATTGAGGGTGGTGCCCGCGCCGGCATGATCGCCCCCGACGAGAAGGCCTATGCCTATCTCGAAGGCCGCCCCATGGCGCCCAAGGGCGAGGCCTGGGACAAGGCCCGCCGCTATTGGGAGACGCTCCACACCGACGAGGGTGCCCATTTCGACCGCGTGGTGACGCTCGATGCCGCGAGCCTGCCGCCCATCGTCTCCTGGGGCACGAGCCCGGAGGACGTCGTCTCGATCGCCGGAACGGTTCCGAACCCGGACGACATCCAGGACGAGGGCAAGCGCCAGTCCAAGTGGCGTGCGCTCGAATACATGGGCCTCAAGCCCGGCACCAAGATGACCGACGTCGAACTCGACGTGGTGTGGATCGGCTCCTGCACCAATGGCCGCATCGAGGATCTGCGTAACGTGGCGAAGGTGGTCGAGGGCAAGAAGGTCTCGGACCGCCTGGCCTATGCGATGATCGTGCCGGGCTCGGGCCTCGTGAAGCAGCAGGCGGAGGCCGAGGGCCTCGACCGGATCTTCAAGGCGGCGGGCTTCGAATGGCGCGAGCCCGGCTGCTCCATGTGCCTCGGCATGAACCCGGACCAGTTGAAGCCCGGCCAGCGCTGTGCGTCCACCTCGAACCGCAACTTCGAAGGCCGCCAGGGCTACAAGGGCCGCACCCACCTGCTCTCGCCCGAGATGGCGGCGGCGGCCGCCCTTGCCGGTCGCTTCGTGGAGGTGCGCAAGCTCGGCAACTGAGCCTCGGCTTCGGG
>JADCDC010000439.1 GCA_020252385.1 Aestuariivirga sp. | reverse complement strand
GACGCTCTTCCGATCTGGAGAACCCGGACATTCTCGCCACCATCGCCAGCGGAAAGCCGCGCCCGCGGATCGTTGTGGGCTTCGCGGCGGAGACCGAACGCGTCCAGGAACATGCCGCCCAGAAGCTCAGGAAGAAGGGCTGCGACCTCATCGTCGCCAATGACGTGAGCAAGGAGTCAGGCGTCTTCGGCGGTGATCGCAACACCGTTCACCTCGTGTCAGAGGCAGGAATCGAAACCTGGCCCGAAATGAGCAAGGATGAGGTCGGCCAGAAACTGATGGAGCGGCTGGCAGAGATGCTGGCGCCGCAGAAGGCCGCCCCATGATCACGGTCGCCATCAGGCGGCTTGCCAATGGCGCGGACCTGCCGGTTCCCGCCTATGAGACGGCTGGAGCCGCCGGCATGGACCTCCGCGCCGCCGAACCAGTTTCCCTCAAGCCCGGCGCGCGCTGCCTGATGCCCACCGGGCTTGCCATCGCCCTGCCGCCGGGCTTCGAAGCCCAGGTGCGGCCGCGCTCGGGACTGGCCGTCAAGCACGGGGTCACCGTCCTCAATGCGCCGGGCACCATCGATTGCGATTACCGGGGCGAGATCAAGGTGCCGCTCATCAACCTCGGCCAGGAGGATTTCATCGTGGCGCGGGGAGACCGCATCGCCCAGATGGTGATCGCACCCGTGACACGCATCGACTGGGCCGAGGTCGAATTGCTGGACGAGACGGCACGCGGTGCTGGCGGCTTCGGCTCATCGGGCCGCCGCTGATGGCGCTGTCCTCCGACGAGATCGAGCGCTACGCCCGGCACCTCGTGCTGCATGAGGTGGGAGGGCCCGGGCAGAACCGCCTGAAGCAGGCCAAGGCGCTCGTGATCGGTGCCGGTGGTCTCGGTGCGCCGCTTCTCTACTACCTCGCGGCCGCGGGTGTGGGCACCATCGGCATCGTCGACCATGACGCGGTGAGCCTCTCCAATCTGCAGCGCCAGATCATCCACACCACTGCGCGCGTCGGCGTGGCGAAGACCTCGAGCGCGCGGGAGACCATGCAGGGCCTCAACCCCCATGTGCATGTGATCGAGCACAATCACCGCATCACGGCCGAGAACGCCCTCGACATCGTGTCAGGCTATGACATCGTCGCCGATGGCTGCGACAATTTCCCGACGCGCTATCTGGTGAGCGACGCCTGTTACCTCGCCAGGAAGACGCTGGTGTCCGCCGCCGTGGGCCAGTTCGACGGGCAGATCTCGACCTTCAAGCCGCACGAGACGTCGCCTGACGGCACGCCCTGGCCCAGCTATCGCTGCCTCATGGGCGAACTGCCGCCGCGCGGACTGTTCCCCGCCTGCGAGGAGGCCGGTGTCATGGGAGCGCTGCCGGGCATACTGGGCGCCATGCAGGCCATGGAAGTGATCAAGGAACTGCTCGGCATCGGGGAGAGCCTGGCGGGCAGGCTTCTGATGTATGACGCATTGGCCAGCCGCTTCTACGAGACGAAACTCGCCTGGAACCCCGAAAATCCGCTGAACGGTCTGAACCCGGAGATCACCTCACTCGCGGAGGCGAGCTACATCGACAGCTGACGCGGCGCGTCAGCTGGCCTTGGCGTCGGCCGTGCCGTTTCTCAGATCCTCCGGGCGCGGCATGGAGATGATGTTGTAGCCCGAATCGACGTAGTGGATCTCGCCCGTGACGCCACCCGACAGCGGTGACAGGAGATAGAGGCCGGCGCCGCCCACCTCCTCCAGCGTGATGGTGCGGCGCAGGGGTGCATGATCCTGCTGGAAGGAGAACATGGCGCGCGCATCGCCGATGCCGGCGCCAGCTAGCGTGCGCATCGGGCCTGCCGAAATGGCGTTGACGCGAATGCCCTGCGGACCGTAATCGGCCGCAAGGTAGCGCACCGAGGATTCGAGTGCCGCCTTGGCAACACCCATCACATTGTAGTTCGGCATGACACGCACCGAGCCGCCATAGGTGAGGGTGACGAGCGAACCGCCATTGGGCATCAGCGCCGCCGCCCGCCTCGCGATCTCGGTGAAGGAGAAGCACGAGATCACCATGGTGCGGATGAAGTTCTCCCGCGTCGTCTCGGCATATTTGCCCTTGAGTTCGTTCTTGTCCGAAAAGGCGATGGCGTGAACCACGAAATCGATGCTGCCCCACTTCGTCTTGAGCGCCTCGAACACGCTGTCCACGGTGGCGATGTCCTCGACATCGCAGGGAAGGAGAATTCCCGAACCGACCGATTCGGCGAGCGGCTTCACCCGGCGTCCGAAGGCCTCACCCTGATAGGTGAAGGCGAGTTCGGCGCCATGCTTGTGCAGCTGCTGGGCAATGCCCCAGGCGATCGAGTGGTCATTCGCCACGCCCATGATGAGTCCGCGGCGGCCAGCCATGATGGAATGGGTCATGTATCAGCCGTTGTAGCGCTGGAAGACGAGGGTTGCGTTGGTGCCGCCGAAGCCGAAGCTGTTCGACATCACGGTGTCGACCTTCGCGTTGTCGATCCGTTTACGGACGATCGGAACGTCCGCGAATTCGGGATCGAGCTCCTCGATGTTGGCGCTCTCGCAGATGAAGTCGTTCTTCATCATCAGGATCGAATAGATCGCCTCCTGCACACCGGTCGCACCCAGCGAGTGGCCGGTCAGCGACTTGGTGCCGGAGATCGGCGGAATCCTGTCGCCGAACACGGCGCGGATCGCCTCGATCTCCTTCTTGTCGCCGATCGGCGTCGAGGTGGCATGGGGATTGATGTAGTCGATCGCACCGACCGCGGCCATCGCCTGCTTCATGCAGCGGATGGCG
>JADCDC010000438.1 GCA_020252385.1 Aestuariivirga sp. | reverse complement strand
GCGTGGCAGAGTTTCCACTTGCTGTTGCCGAGAAGCAACACATTGAAATTGCGTGTGCTTGGCCCCATTTCGGCGGCGCCCTGAGAGATTAATCGCGACGGCTGATTGCCCCGGCACGTCAACTTGACTAGAAAGCGCCACGAGCGCCGGGCCGGACGGCCCTTTCCTGAAGGAACAGACCACATGTTGGGATTGCGCGGCATCGCCGCAAAGATTTTCGGCTCGAACAATGACCGCAAGGTCTCGAAGTACCGCAGCCGGGTTGGCGAGATCAACGCCCTCGAGCCCGAACTCGCCGCCCTCTCCGATGACGAGCTGCGCGCCAGGACCCAGACCTTCCGCGACGCCTTCGCGGCCGGCAAGAGCCTCGACGACCTGCTGGTTCCAGCCTTCGCCACCGTGCGCGAGGCCGCCAAGCGCACGCTGGGCCAGCGCCACTTCGACGTGCAGATGATCGGCGGCATGGTGCTGCACGACGGGCGCATCGCCGAGATGAAGACGGGCGAAGGCAAGACGCTGGTGGCGACGCTGCCGGTCTATCTCAACGCCATCGCCGGCAAGGGCGTGCATGTCGTCACCGTGAACGACTACCTCGCCCGCCGCGACGCCAGCTGGATGGGCCAGGTCTATGGCTTCCTCGGCCTGACCACCGGCGTCATCGTGCACGGTCTCACCGACGAACAGCGCCGCGAGGCCTATGCCGCGGACGTGACCTATGCCACCAACAACGAGCTGGGCTTCGACTACCTGCGCGACAACATGAAGTACCACCTCGAGGAGATGGTGCAGCGCGGGCACAATTTCGCGATCGTCGACGAGGTCGACTCGATCCTGATCGACGAGGCGCGCACACCGCTCATCATCTCGGGTCCGGTCGACGACAGGTCCGATCTCTACAACTCGGTCAACCGCTTCATCCCGGCGCTCACGCCCGACGACTACGAGCTCGACGAGAAGCAGCGCTCGGTGACGCTGACCGAGAAGGGCAACGAGCATCTCGAGCAGGTTCTGGGCGAAGCCGGCATGCTGCGCGGCACCAACCTCTATGACGCCGAGAACGTGGCCATCGTGCATCACGTGCAGCAGGCGCTCAGGGCCCACAAGCTGTTCCAGCGCGACAAGGACTACATCGTCAAGGACGGGCAGGTCGTCATCATCGACGAGTTCACCGGGCGCATGATGCCGGGCCGGCGCTATTCGGAGGGCCTGCACCAGGCGCTGGAGGCCAAGGAACAGGTGGCGATCCAGCCGGAGAACGTCACACTCGCCTCGATCACCTTCCAGAACTACTTCCGCCTCTATGACAAGCTCGCCGGCATGACCGGCACGGCCGCCACCGAGGCCGAGGAATTCATGGACATCTACGAGCTCGACGTGCTCGACATTCCCACCAACGTGCCGGTGGCGCGCATCGACGAGGACGACCAGGTCTACCGCACTGCGGGCGAGAAGTACGAGGCGATCATCCAGATCATCGAGGAGGCGCGCGGGCGCGGCCAGCCGGTGCTGGTCGGCACCACCTCGATCGAGAAGTCGGAGCTCCTGTCCAGCAAGCTCAAGGCCAAGGGCGTTCCGCACAGCGTGCTGAACGCGCGCTACCATGAGCAGGAGGCGGCGATCGTCGCGCAGGCGGGCGTTCCGGGCGCGGTCACCATCGCCACCAACATGGCGGGCCGCGGCACCGACATCAAGCTTGGCGGCAATCTCGAGATGCGGGTGTCGATCGAGCTCGCCGACCTGCCGCAGGGCCCCGAGCGCGACAGGCGCATCGAGGAGATCAAGGCGGAGATCGAGGTCAACAAGCAGAAGGTGCTCGACGCCGGCGGCCTGTTCGTCATCGGCACGGAGCGCCATGAGAGCCGGCGCATCGACAACCAGCTGCGCGGCCGCTCCGGCCGCCAGGGCGACCCTGGGCGTTCGCTGTTCTACCTCTCGCTCGAGGACGACCTGATGCGCATCTTCGGCTCCGAGCGGCTGAACTCGATGCTGACGATGAGCGGCCTCAAGGAGGGCGAGGCGATCGTCCACCCCTGGATCAACAAGGCGCTGGAGAAGGCGCAGCAGAAGGTCGAGGCCAGGAACTTCGACATCCGCAAGAACCTCCTCAAGTTCGACAACGTGATGAACGACCAGCGCAAGGTGATCTTCGACCAGCGCATCGGCATCATGAAGGGCGAGGAGGTCTCCGAGACCATCGACGACATGCGCCACAACACCGTCGAGGAGCTGGTCACCAAGCACATTCCGCCCAATTCCTACGCCGAGCAGTGGGACGCCGCGGGCCTGCGCGAGAGGCTGAGGGAAGCGCTCGGCATGGACTTCCCCACCGACGAGTGGGCGAAGGAGGAAGGCATCGCGGAAGAGGAGATCCTCGAGCGCGTGATGACGGCTGCCGACGCGCACTATGCCGAGAAGCGGGAGAAGTATGGCGCGCAGGTGATGAACCAGGTCGAGAAGACCTTGCTCCTGCGCACGCTCGACCAGCTGTGGCGGGACCACATCATCACGGTGGAGCAGCTGCGCCAGGTGATCCACCTCCGGGGCTACGGGCAGCGCGACCCGCTGAACGAATACAAGACCGAGGGCTACAACCTCTTCGAAAGCATGGTGAACCGCCTGCGCGAGAACGTCACCGCGCAGGTGATGCGCGTCGAGGTGCAGATGCGCGACGCGTCCGAGCTGATGGAGCTTCCGGACGAGGACGAACTCCCCATGATGGAGGCCCACCACATCGACGCCTTGACCGGCGAGGACGACGCCGTCGCCGAGGAGGGGCGCCTGCTCATCGACATGAACCAGCCGCGCCGGAAGCCTGTCCCGCCCGAGGCCGAGGCCAAGGCGACGCCGGCGATCGACCCCAAGGACCCCACGACCTGGGGCAAGGTCGCCCGCAACAACCCCTGCCCCTGCGGCTCCGGCAAGCGCTACAAGCACTGCCACGGCAAATACGCATAGGGGCAAACGCCAACCGGCGGGCGGCAGGCCGCCGGACCGCGGGCGGGCATGGGGGTTCGGTGATGACGAAACGCATACGCCCGTGACGGGCCCGGCGCATCCGACACCGCCTGGCGGCATGAAGTACCGCCCCGAGATCGACGGGCTCAGGGCCGTTGCGGT
>JADCDC010000437.1 GCA_020252385.1 Aestuariivirga sp. | reverse complement strand
TACCTGACGAACGGCAACATGATCGGCGGTTTCGCGCTCATCGCGTGGCCCGCGAAATATGCCCAGACCGGTGTGAGCACTTTCGTTGTGAACCAGGCGGGTGTGGTCTACGAGAAGGACTTCGGAGTCGACACCGAGAACATCGTTTCCGGCATCAAGACCTTCAATCCCAATGACAGCTGGAGCGTCGTCGAGGACTAGGACGGCGCACCAACGAAACGTGTCATTCGCCGGCCAGTCGATCCGATTGGCCGGCGAAATGCTGTCAGGCGGTCCGCATTCACTGTCCAAATGTCAAACGAGGAACCCGAAGGCCCCGGAAGCTGTTCTAGCGGCGATCAGCTTCATGGAGGTAGAGAGATGTTCAAGTCCTTGTTGGTCGCCGGTGGCATTGCGTTCAGCGCCTTCGCCATAGCGCCGGAAGCGGAAGCCCGCTCGAACGTCACCATCTATTTCGGTGTGCCCTTCTACAGCTACCAGGTAGGCCCCGGCTGGCGTTACCATGACGGCTATGGCTGGTACGATTACCGCCGCTACGGCGAGTTCCGCGGCCACCGCAACCGCCTCAGCTGCAGGGAGGCCCGCCGCCTGGTCGACCGCCGCTTCGACAACGTGCGCGTCCGCGAGTGCAACGGCCGCACCTACACCTTCCGCGCCGAGACGCGGAACGGCAAGCGCGTGACCGTCTACGTGAACTCCCGCAACGGCGCGATCTGGCGCGGGTAGACTCCGCACGACTCTCGAGCTGGCTTCCGGTCCGGAGACCAGATTCCGGCACGTCCGTCGACTTGTGGATTGGATTGGCGCTCCCTGCGGGAATCGAACCCGCCTTTGCAACGTGAGAGGCTGCCGTCCTAACCGATAGACGAAGGGAGCTCTCCGAGGAATTCGCTCCCTATATAGGGGCTCTTGCCCAAGTGCAAGCGGGTCCGGGCCGGTTTAGGGGCCTGCCGTGATGCGCGAAACGATGGCGTTCTTGCGAACGTCGATGACGATCACCTCGCGGCCGCTGTTGAGGACCAGCCGGTCTCCGGCGATCTCGGCGCTGCGGATATCCGTTCCCTCGGGCAGCGAGAGGTTCAGGGCGGCGGGCGGTGGAACCGGTTTGGGCACAGACTTCTGGGTCGATTTCCAGATGATGCCGCCGATCAGCAGCAGGAACAGCAGCACCAGGATGATGCCCATGATATAGACCACCCTGAGCAGGATCCGGGCGGAGCGGGTCATCCCCACGGCCTCTGGCCCGTCCTGCGGATGGAGTTCATCGGGTTCGTTCATGTCCTTGCCTTCAAAGTCACTCGAAACGCGTGCCGCCGCACCTGACCGGCTCGACAAGGCGCTGGCGCTTGCCTTTCCGGATGTCAGCCGGGCGAGATTCCAGGCCCTTATCGCGGAAGGTGCGGTCAGTGTCGAGGGTGTGCCCGTCACCGAGCCGCGGCACCGGGTGAAACCGGGCGACTCGCTCAGCGTTATCCTTCCGGAGCCCGCTCCGCCCGAGCCGCGCGGCGAAGAGATGGCGCTTGCCATCGTCTACGAAGACAAGGACCTGATCGTGATCGACAAGCCCCCCGGACTGGTGGTGCACCCCGGTGCCGGCAACGAGACGGGCACGCTGGTCAATGCGTTGATCGCCCATTGCGGCGAGAGCCTGTCCGGCATCGGCGGTGTCAGGCGGCCGGGCATCGTGCACCGCCTCGACAAGGACACGAGCGGGCTCCTGGTGGTGGCCAAGAATGACAGGGCGCACCACGGCCTGTCAGAGCAGTTCGCTGCCCATGGGCGTGACGGCAGGCTGGCGCGCAGCTACCTGGCAATCGTCTGGGGCGTGCCGGAGCGCCGGCAGGGCACCATCGCGGCCGCGATCGACCGCAGTTCCGCCAACCGCAAGAAGATGGCGGTGTCGCGCGGTCAGAACGCGCGTGAGGCGGTGACGCACTACGAGGTCCTCGAAACGCTGGGCAAGCCGCCCGTGGCGAGCCTCCTGCGCTGCGAACTGGAGACCGGCCGCACCCACCAGATCCGCGTCCACATGGCCCATGCCGGGCACCCGCTGCTCGGCGACCCGGTCTATGGCGCAGGCTTCAGAAGCTCCGCCAGCAAGCTGTCAGAACCTGCAAGATCTGCGCTCAAGTCCTTGAACAGGCAGGCACTTCATGCGACGGTGCTGGGCTTCGACCACCCCTCCTCGGGCAGGCCTTTGCGCTTTGAAAGCCCGGCACCTGAAGATTTTTCCGCCCTGCTCAAGGGGCTGCGCTTGAACGTCGCGGATCCGTGATTATCTGTAACCGGTCCGGTGTCTTATTTTCTGCGTAATTTGCCTGTACACAGACTCCAGACAGGAAAGGCTAGGAACGAGATGGCACGAACGACCTCCCTCCCCGCGATCGCCTCCGGCGAAGCCGGCCTGCAGCGCTATCTGCAGGAGATCCGCCAGTTCCCCATGCTGCAGCCTGACGAGGAGTACATGCTCGCCAAGCGCTGGAAGGAGCATGCGGACGCCAAGGCGGCGCAAAAGCTCATCACCAGCCATCTGCGGCTCGTGGCGAAGATCGCCATGGGATACCGCGGTTATGGCCTCCCCATCGGAGAAGTCATCTCCGAAGGCAATGTCGGCCTCATGCAGGCCGTGAAGAAGTTTGAACCCGACAAGGGCTTCCGCCTTGCCACCTACGCCATGTGGTGGATCAAGGCGTCGATTCAAGAGTTTGTTTTGCGCTCTTGGTCGCTCGTGAAGATGGGCACCACCGCAAACCAGAAGAAGCTGTTCTTCAACCTGCGCAAGGTGAAGAGCCAGATCGAAGCGCTGGAAGACGGCGACCTCCGCCCCGATCAGGTGCAGCTCATCGCCAAGAAGCTGGGCGTGACCGAGGAGGACGTGGTGTCGATGAACCGCCGCCTCGGCGGCGACACATCGCTCAACGCCCATCTGCGCGACGACAGCGAGGGCGAGTGGCAGGACTGGCTGGTGGATGAATCCGACAACCAGGAAGAGATGCTGGTGCAGTCGGAGGAAGCCTCCATGCGCCATGGCCTGTTGCGCGAGGCGATGGACAAGCTCACCGACCGCGAACGCCGGGTGTTCGAGGCCCGCAGGCTGCAGGACGATCCGGTGACGCTCGAGGACCTGAGCCAGGAATTCGGCGTCTCGCGGGAGCGCATTCGGCAGATCGAGGTGCGCGCCTTCGACAAGGTCCAGAAGGCCGTGAAGAACGCCTCGCAGCGTCTCCTGGCGCCCAAGACCCTTCCGGCTCCCAGCGCCTGATCCAGTCTTGATGTCATGATTGCGGAATGGCCGGGTTCAACGCCCGGCCATTTTCGTATGGCGCCTACTGGAACAGGCCCTTCTCCCGTGGCGTGCCGAAGAAGATCTGCACCGCCCAGATCTTGTTGTCCCGCTGGATGACGCCGGTCGAGACGAACCGGAAGCTCCGGTTCACCATCACCCGGCGATGGGTCCGGCTCTTGACCCATTGCTGGAAGAGCGCACGCGCCTTCCTCTCGTCAACGGGCGTGTCCTGCGTGTCCCGCGCGGCGTTCTCGCCGAGCGAGGGATACTTGGTGACGTCGCCCACGAAGGCCCGCATGCGCGCCTGGAAGCCCTGGCCTGTCGAGGCGCTGTGGCCCATGAAGCCATTGATCATCATGTCCGCCGCATGGGCGCGGGCGGCGGTCTGGAAGGCATCGTCCGGGGTGATCGGTTCCTTCCCCTCCTCGACCCGGTAGGCACTGACGAGCGAGGCCAGTTCAGCCTCGAGATCGGGGCGGAAGCGGGAGCCGTCGGG
>JADCDC010000436.1 GCA_020252385.1 Aestuariivirga sp. | reverse complement strand
TGGCGGGCGTTCTCGCCATCGTGGTCCATACCACGGGTGCGCTCGGCAAGCTCTTCTACGAGGTGCTGGAGAATATCGATCAGAAGCCTGTCGAGGGCCTCATCGCCAGCGGCGCGTCCTGGACCAAGACGATGCGCTTCGCCGTGCTGCCGCAGGTGCTGTCCAACTTCGTCAGCTATGCGCTCCTGCGTTTCGAGATCAATGTGCGCGGCGCCTCGGTCATGGGATTCGTCGGCGCCGGCGGCATCGGGCAAGACCTGATGGAGGCGATCCGCAAGTTCTACTATCCCGACGTGTCCGCCATCCTGCTCCTCATCATCCTCACCGTGGCGGTGATCGACCTCATCACCGAACGCGTGCGGCGGCGCTTCATCACCGAGGCCCACTGACATGACGCCCCGCCCGGACCTTCCGCTGCAGAGTGACCTGAAGATGCGCCACGCAGCCCTGTTCAGGCCAAAAGGATGGAGCGGCCGGCTGCTTGTGCTCGCCGCGGTCTCGCTGCTGATCTTCGGGCTTTGGCACCTCGGCTTCTCCCTGCCGAAGTTCCTCGCCGGGCTTGCAAGCCTCGGCAAGTTCACCCTCATGATGTTCCCGCCGGAGTGGGGCGACAGCGCCAGCCTGTGGCGCTACATCCGGGCGCTGGGGGAGACGGTGGCGATCGCCCTGTTGGGCACCATGCTGGCGGCCATCATCGCCTTTCCGCTGAGCCTTATCGCGGCGCGGAACACCACGGTCTCGCGGATCCTTCGCTTCTTCGCGCGGCGGAGCTTCGACACGCTGCGTGGCGTCGACACGCTGGTCTGGGCCCTGATCTGGGTGAATGTGGTCGGTCTTGGCCCCTTCGCCGGCGTGCTCGCCATCGCGATCTCCGACATCGGCTCGCTCGGCAAGCTGTTCTCGGAGGCGATCGAGGCCTCGGACAAGCGGCCGGTCGAGGGCATCACCGCGTCGGGCGGTTCCCGCCTCCATGCGATCCGCTTCGGCATCCTGCCCCAGGTGTCGCCGGTGCTGATCAGCCAGTGCCTCTACTTCTTCGAATCGAACACCCGCTCCGCCACCATCATCGGCATCGTGGGCGCCGGAGGGATCGGGCTACAGCTCTCCGAACAGATCCGCACGCTCGAATGGCAGACGGTCTGCTTCATCATCATCATGATCCTCCTCACGGTGTCGGCGATCGACTTCCTGTCGACGAAGCTGCGCACCGCCATCGCGGGACCGGTCAACCGGGCCTAGTGGCTGCGGAAGACGATTCGGCCGCCGGATATGGTGGCCATGGGGCGGAGACCCCGTTCCGGCAGGATCACGAGATCCGCCCGCTGACCCTCCGCGATCACGCCCCTGTCGGCCAAATCAGCGGCTTCCGCTGCAGCAGAACTGATCATCGGCCAGCCGCGGTCGAGGGCGAGCACGCCCTTGGCATCGAGTGCGCGGACGGCGGCAAGCTGGGCGGGATAGTAGTAGTCGGAGGCCAGCACCGAGCACTTGCCGTCCCGGATCGCCTCCTCCGCGCCGATCGCGCCATTGTGGCTTCCGCCGCGCACCACGTTCGGTGCGCCGAGAACGATGACGTCGCCCGCCCCGGCGGCGGCGGCGAGCGTATCGCGGTTCATGGGGAACTCGGCCACTCTTGCGCCGAGGCCGCGAAAGTGGGCCCGCATGTCAGGTGATACGTCGTCGTGGGAGAGCATCGGCACGCCCTTGGCGCGCGCGGACCTTGCGAGGGCCTCGATGGCGGCAGGCACCTCCGCCGCACGTTCGCCTGCCTTGTTCAACAGCTTCAGGTAGGAAGGCACATCAACCATGGCGCGCTCGGCCGAACTCCCGACCTTGTTGTCGGCGCGGGCACCTGCGAGCGTGGGCCCCGTGTGATCGTTGAAGGCCAGCAGGGGCTTCTTCCGCCGCGCGAACAGCGCCTCGACCTCCGCCAAGGCGTCGAGGGCGAAAGTCTCCCAGCGGATGTGGATGCGGTGATCCACCAGGAAGTCCCCCTCCAGCCGGTCCAGCACCCCGATGATCCTGAGCGCCTCGCCGAGGCTTCGTAAACCGGGCTCCCAGGAGACGGTGATGCCGTGATAGGCGGTGGTGATGCCGTTGGCGGCGAGCTGCCGGTCGGTCTCCAGCATCGCCACGTCGAGCGGAAAGGCCGTCTTGGCGCGCGGCATGATCTGGCGCTCGAAGGCATCGCCATGGATGTCGACGATGCCGGGAAGGACAAGGCATCCCCGCGCATCGATGCCCGGCCCCGCGGCGGCTCCCTCCGCCCGCAGCGCGGCGATCTTGCCGCCGGCACAGACGACGTCGGCCGGCACCAGCCCCTCGCCGGCGAGCAGGCAGAGCCCGCCGCGGATCACCACGTCATCATGAAGGAGCGCATCGTACATCGCACTTGTCCCCAGCTTCTCCGCCGACAAGTGACCGCTCTTCATGACGATGTCATGAAACGCTGCAAACTGAACGGTCTCAACAGGGAGAAACCGTGATGAAACTTGGAAAATGGTTCGCCAGCCTCGCGCTTGCCGCTGGCATCCTGTCCACCGCGGCTGCCGCGGCCGAAACCGTCCGCTTCGCCGTCACCGACGTCGAGGGCCTGGAGCAGCTGCAGCGCGAATATTGCGGCTTCGTCGAGGAGCTCGAGAAGGCGACGGGCTACAAGGTGGAGTTCACGCCGGTGAACAACCGCACCGCCGCGGTCGAGGCGATGCGCGCCGAACAGGTCGACTTCGTGCTCACGGGCCCGGCGGAATATGTGGTGTTCGCAAAGCTCACCGATGCGAAGCCGGTGGTGGGCTGGCACCGCCCTGACTATTTCTCCCAGGTCGTGGTGATGGCCGAGGGCGACATCAAGACGATCGCCGACCTCAAGGGCAAGAAGGTGGCTTTCGGCGAGGTCGGTTCCACGTCGCAGCAGCTGGGTCCTGCACAGGTGCTGGCCGACGCCGGCCTCAAGTACAACATCGACTACACGGCGGAGATCATCAAGCGCAACGTGGCGATCGAGGCGATGATCCGTGGCGACGTGCAGGCCGTGGGCATGAACCTCACGCATCTGCGCAGCGTGCGCGAGAAGTTCCCGGGCCAGAAGTTCGCCGTGGTGGGCCGCGGGCCGGATCTCCCGAACGACATCCTGATCGCCGCCTCCTATGTGAAGCCCGAGGTGGTCGAGACCGTCCGCAAGGCCTTCCTCGAGAAGGGCGACCTGCTGATGGGCGGCGTTCTCAAGGGTGAGGACACGAAGAAGTACGACGGCGGCTATTTCGTCGCAACCGTCGAGGACAAGGACTACGACATGGTGCGCATGATGTATGCCACCATCGGCGTGCCGGAATTCTCCACCTTCATCGGTGAGTGAGTGAACGTCGCGTTCACCTCGATCAAGGCGGCGGCGGAGGCGAGAGCCACCGCCGCCATCTCCGTGTCCGGCCTCCAGAAGTCCTTCACGCCCGGAAAGCCGGTGTTCTCCGGCATCACACTCACCATCGCGCCCAACAGCATCGTTGCCCTGATCGGGGCCAATGGTGCCGGAAAGTCGACGATCCTCCGCTGCATTCCACGGCTGATCGAGCCCGACGCGGGCGAGATCCGCGTGCTCGGCGCCGACATCCTGGGCTCCCGGCGCGAGCTGCGCCGGCTGCGCTCCCGCATCGGCTTCGTGTTCCAGAAGCACAATCTGGTGGGCCGTCTCTCCGCCCTCACCAATGTGGTGCATGGCGCCCAGGCGCGCGGCATCGGCGCCAGAGCCTGGCTCCAGTCGCTGGCGCCGCAGCAGATCCGCTCGGAAGCGCTTCATTGCCTGGCCCGCGTCGGCCTTGCCGCCATGGCGGGCCAGCGCGCCGACCAGCTCTCCGGCGGCCAGTCGCAGCGCGTGGCGATCGCGCG
>JADCDC010000435.1 GCA_020252385.1 Aestuariivirga sp. | reverse complement strand
TCCGGTGTCGTCACCGCATAGGCCTTGATCGTGCCGCCCTTGATCTGCTCCGCGGTATTGGTTGTCTGATCGCACATGATGTCGACCTGCCCGCCGAGGAGGTCGGTCATCGCGGGGCCCGTGCCCTTGTAGGGAACGGTCGTCAGCGGCGTCTCGATGGCGCTCATGAACAGCATGCCGCAGAGATGCGAGGCCGCACCGATTCCGGCGTTCGCCATGGTGACGGTCGCGGCATTGGCCTTCAGGAAATCGACGAAGGACTTGAAGTCGCTGGGTTCGAAATCCTTGCGGGCAACGATGGTCATCGGCACTTCGGTGACGAGGCCCACATATTCGAAGGCATTGAGCGGATCGTAGGCGAGCTTGCGGTAGAGCGTGGCGCTGGTCGCCATGCCGATGTGATGGAGCAGCACGGTGTAGCCGTCAGGCGCGGCGGCCGCCACCTTGCCGGCACCCAGCGTGCCGCCCGCACCGCCCACGTTCTCCACCACGATCTGCTGGCCGAGGTCGGCCGACATCTTCTCCGCGATGAGGCGCGCCACGGTATCGGTCGGGCCTCCCGCCGAGAAGGGCACGACCATGTTGATCTGCCGGTCGGGATAGCTCTGTGCCAGGGCGCCCGAGACCGCCAGCACAGTTCCGGCCGCGAGGCCGAGAAGTGTCTTGTAGAATGCCATCGTTTCCTCCGAGACTTGAATGGCGTCGCATTTACCGCCTCGCAGGCTCTTGATCGGCCGCTGCGGTCAACTCCTACAAGAGCGGCTTTCTGCCGTTCGGGCAAGCCGCAAAATCTCGGGGAAATGCTCTCAGGCGCCGGTTTCGCTGGCGCCCGATTCGGTCAGGAACGGCTTCACCGCGGCCACCGCCGCTGCGCATTCGGGGGAGGCTTCCGCCAGCACGGTCTGCGCATCGGCGAAGCCGGTCGAGACGCTGATGACGGTGGTGATGCCCCACCACGGTTCGCTAGCGGCGCGTTCCGCCAGCTTCGGAGTGCCCTCGACGATGCAGGTCTGGACCTGCTGAACGATTGCAGCAGGCGCCTGGACCGACTGCATCCGGTCGGCCAGTTCAGCCTGCACCGGGCCGATGACGAAGGTGGCCAGGAGCCAGGCGAAAAGGTCGGTGATCAAGGAAGTCTCCTCCGCGAATTGCCATCGGGCGCAGCGCCGGGGGGCCTGCGGAAGGCGGCCGGCTGCGCACCCAGCTGAAATGGTCGACTCCGCGCGTTTTTCAAGACAATGTTACAGAAAGTTAAGTACACTCCTGTGACAGCTTTGCTGATCTCCGGCCGGGGGAAATTCCTGTCATCCTGTCGCATGGGGCCGCCGGTCGCAGGCAGGCGCAAGGGCGTCGGACTATATCTCCTGCGAAAACCAAGGTGATGCATGGAAACCCTGCTGCTCTCGCGCATTCAGTTCGCCGCCAACATCTCGTTCCACATCCTGTTCCCGACGATCACCATCGCGCTCGGCTGGGTTCTCCTGTTCTTCAAGCTCCGCTTCAACGCCACGGGCCAGCAGAAGTGGATGGACCTCTACATGTTCTGGGTGAAGGTGTTTGCCTTGTCCTTCGCCCTGGGCGTCGTCTCCGGTATCACCATGTCCTTCCAGTTCGGCACCAACTGGCCGGGCTTCATGGAGCGTGTCGGCAATGTCGCGGGCCCGCTCCTTGCCTATGAGGTGCTGACTGCCTTCTTCCTCGAGGCGGTTTTCCTCGGAATCATGCTGTTTGGCGCCAGCCGGGTGCCTGGCTGGGTGCACACGCTCGCCACCACGCTGGTGGCCTTCGGGACCACGATGAGCGCCTTCTGGATCCTGGTCCTCAACAGCTGGATGCACACGCCAGCCGGCTTCGAACTGCGCGACGGTGTGGTCTACGCGACGGACTGGTGGGCCATCGTCTTCAACCCCTCCATGCCCTACCGCCTCACCCACATGCTGCTGGCCTCGGGCCTCACCGTGGCCTTCCTTGTGGCTGGTCTCTCGGCCTACCGCTGGCTCAGGGGCGACAGGGTGCCGGCGGTGGCCACCGGGCTGCGCTTCGGCATCGGGCTCGGCGCGGTGCTGATCCCGCTGCAGATCTTCGCGGGCGACATGCACGGGCTCAACACGCTGGAGTACCAGCCCCAGAAGGTCGCCGCCATGGAGGCGAACTGGGAAACGCGCGCCCATGTGCCGCTGGTGCTGTTCGCGCTGCCTGATACGGAAGAGCGCACCAACCATTACGAGATCGCCATCCCCTCGGGCGCCTCGCTGATCCTGAAGCATGACCCGGCCGGCGTGGTGCCGGGCCTCGACGACTTCGTGAAGGAGGACGGAACCGCCCTTCATCCGCCGGTCGCGCCGGTGTTCTGGAGCTTCCGCGTCATGGTGGGTGTCGGCATGCTGATGCTGTTCACCGCCTGGGCAGGCGTCTGGCTGTTGTGGCGCCGCGGCATCGACAATCTGCCCCGCCCCTACGTCTACTGGCTCACGGCCATGACTTTCTCGGGCTGGGTGGCCACACTCGCAGGCTGGTACGTGACCGAGATCGGGCGCCAGCCCTGGCTGGTGCAGGGTGTGCTCACCACGGCCGAGGCGGTGGGCCCTGTTGCCGCGCCTATGGTGCTCACCACACTCATCGCTTATCTCATCGTCTATGCGCTGCTGCTGGCCGCCTATATCGGCGCGCTCTTCCACCTCGCTGGCAAGGGACCGGGAAAGCCCGTGCCGTTGACGCCGTCACTGAGCCCGGCGGAGTGAGGCCATGATGATCGCGCCCGAAACGCTTCCCCTGATCTTCGCAGGCCTTCTGGGCTTCTCGATCCTGCTCTATGTCGTGCTCGACGGCTTCGACCTCGGGGTCGGGCTGCTCTTCCCCTTCGCGGATGCCGAGGAACGCGACCGGATGATCGCCTCGATCGGCCCCTTCTGGGATGCCAACGAGACGTGGCTCGTTCTCGCCATCGGCATCCTGCTGGTGGCCTTTCCGGTGGCGCATGGGCAGATCCTTACAGCGCTCTACCTGCCTGTTGCCGTCATGCTCATCGGGCTCATTCTGCGGGGCGTCGCCTTCGAGTTCCGCGCCAAGGCGCCGCTTCCGCACAAGGGCCGCTGGGACGCAGTGTTCTTTGCCGGCTCGCTGGTCACCGCCCTGTCGCAGGGCTTCATGCTGGGTCTCTACATCCTGGGCCTGCGCTGGGGCTGGCCGGAAATCGTGTTCGCCGCGCTCGCCGCCGGCGCGCTGGCGGTGGCCTACAGTTTCATTGGCGCCGCCTGGCTCATCCTCAAGACTGACGGGGTTCTCCAGCGCAAGGCCGTCGACTGGGCCAGGCGCGGCATCTGGGGCGTGATCCTCGGGATGAGTGCCGTGTCGGTCGCGACACCGCTGGTGAGCGAGCGGATCTTCGCCAAGTGGTTCAGCTTTCCGGAAATCGTCCTGCTGGCCCCGCTGCCGCTGATGTCCGGCCTGCTGATCGCGCTGTTGTGGATCGCGGTCAGGCGGCTCCCGACGCGTGACGACAGCTTCGCCTG
>JADCDC010000434.1 GCA_020252385.1 Aestuariivirga sp. | reverse complement strand
GCGAGGCTGCACAGGTCGGAGCCGAGTTGAAGTCGCTCGGAGCACTTCCTGCCTCGGGCCGCGCGTCCGTGGCGATCGTCTATGACTATGTCTCCTCCTGGATCACCCGCATCCAGCCGCAAGGGGCCGATTTCCGCTTCTATGAACTGGCCTTCCGCTGGTACGAGGCCATCCGCCGCTTGGGGCTAGACGTCGATTTCGTGCGCCCCGGCGCATCGCTCAAGGGCTATGCCCTGGTGCTGGTGCCGACCCTGCTCGACGTCGACGATCAGGCCGAGAAGGCTTTCGCCGAAGCCGATGGCCTCGTTCTCTACGGGCCCCGCTCGGGCTCCAAGACGCGCCACCACGGCATTCCGCCCAACCTGCCGCCGGGCAGGCTGGCGCCGCTCACCAGGCTCCGCATTCTCGAGGTGTCCTCGCTCCGGCCAGGCCTCAGCGTCCGCGTGTCCGGCAGCGTTGCGGGCCGGGCGGAGCGCTGGCGCGAATTCGCGGAGAACCAGGGCGCGGAACTCCTCGCCTCCTTCGAGGATGGCTGGCCAGCCCTCACCGCCGCGGGCCCGCACCATTATCTCGGCTGCTGGCCGGATCAAGACCTGCTCCCCGCCGTGATGAAACTGATGTGCCAGCGGGCGGGGCTCGCCACGATCGAGCTTCCCGCCCATGTGCGCCTCCGCCGCCGCGGGCCCTTGCTCTTCGTCTTCAACTATGGCGAGGACAGCTGGACCCTGCCGGATGCGGCCGGCCCGCTCATCGGACGGGCCGCTGTGCCGCCGCAGGACGTGGCGGTCTTCCGCGATCAATGATGCTCATTCGGCTGCCAGGCGGGCAGGCCGGAAGCGCTCCTCGAGATAGGGGAGGAGCGTTCTCACCACATCGTCCAGCACCGCCTTCACGGCGTCGAAGCCCGATGTCTTCTGCAGGCTCGTCTCGTTCATGTAGAGGCTGCGGTTGATCTCGATCTGCAGCGCGTGCTGGCCGCGGTGCGGGGCGCCGTAGTTCTGGGTGATGAAGCCGCCCGCATAGGGCTTGTTGCGCAGGACCTTGAGGCCATGGTGTTGCAGCCTCTCCTCGACGAGGGCCGGAATGTCCTCCGCACAGGAGGCGCCGAAGCGGTCGCCCAACACCACGTCGACCATGCCCGCCCCACCCGGCGCCACATGCGAGGTGGCGCTGGCGGGCATCGAATGGCAATCGACGAGCAGCACCTCGCCCGCCTTGGAGAGCACTGCGTTGGTCAGCGCCGAAAGCGTGCGGTGATAGGGGATGTAGATCTGCTCGATGCGCTTTCGCGCCTCGGCGAAGTCCAGCCGGCCGCGATAGATGTCCTCGCCCTCGGAGACGATGCGGGGAATGGTGCCGAGCCCGCCCGCGACGCGTGGCGAACCGGTGTTGGCATAGCCCGGAAGATCGCTCGAGAACATGCGCGGGTCGAGTTCATAGGGCTCGCGGTTGAGGTCGATGTAGCTCCGGGGCGCGAGTGCGCGCAGCATCGGGGCGCCGTGGTCCACGCAGCAGAGGAAGAGCTCGTCGACGAAGCAGTCCTCGGACTTCCGCAGCGTCATCAGCGGCAGGCGCGTCTGGCGCAGGAACTCCTCGGGAAAGTCCCGTCCGCTATGGGGAGAGTTGAACACCGCCGGCGCCGTCCATTCCGGCGGCGCCACGATCTCGAAGGGAAGGGAGGTCTGTCTGTCCGGCATTGCCCGTCACTATCCCTGAGCCCTGCCGGGCTGTCCAGTGGGCGCAAACGGCTTCACTCACCGTTTACCGCTTTTGCACTAGAACGCGGGGCGGGCATACCGGTGATCCGGGCAGGGTGGGCGATTGATGACGACCAGGGCCATGGCAAAGATCCTTCTGGCTGAAGACGACGACGACATGCGGAACTTCCTGGTGAAGGCGCTGGAAAAGGCAGGACATGACGTCACCAGCTTCGCCGAGGGGCTGAGCGCCTTCGAGGAGATCAAGCAGACGACGTTCGACCTGCTGCTCACCGACATCGTCATGCCGGAGATGGACGGCATCGAACTGGCGCGCCGGGCCTCGGAGCTCGATCCGGCGCTCAAGATCATGTTCATCACCGGCTTCGCCGCCGTGGCGCTGCACCCGGACTCGCAGGCCCCCAAGGACGCGAGGGTCCTGTCCAAGCCCTTCCACCTCAGGGACCTCGTGGCCGAGGTCGAACGCCTGATGGCAGCCTGAAGCGAGTTCCTTTCGCCCAGGTGAGTCCACCTGGCCGGAACGCGCTCGAACCACTTGCGCCCCGCTGCTCCCCCCGCTATAGGGTCGCCACCGTCGTCAGGCGTGGGTGGTTAGCTCAGCGGTAGAGCACTACCTTGACATGGTAGGGGTCACAGGTTCGATCCCTGTACCACCCACCATTCGGCCCCTCATCTGACCACATCCCGGAGCCCGGCGGACAAGCCTTCCAGCGAAACTGCGAAGATGAAGTCCCTGCCGGTGCGCGTCTTGGCGGCGACCCTGAGCTTCCGTCCCTTGCCGATCTCGGCGAGCGTCGCCTCCTCCAGCAGGAACAGCGAGACGATGCCGGAGGCGACGGAGGTGGTGAAGGCCCGCGTCCCGATGTCCTTGCCATCGACCTGAAGTGCAAGTCCGCTGCCGATTGCGAGTTCGTGGGGCGCGATGATGCGCATCGCCGGCCTGTCCTCGATCGTCAGCACCGTGACCTGCGCGATGAGCGAGACGGGTTCGACCGTGCGCAGCTGCTTGGTGACCTGGCACTTGACGGAGAAGCCCTGCACCGCGGGTTCGCAGGAGACGGTCCATGGCGTTTCTGTCGCCTTCACGCTGGTCGCCGGCGCCTCGCCTTGCGCCGTGGCGGGCGTGGCGTGAAGCAGGCCCGCGAGCAGTGCTCCGGCGGCCGCTGCCTTCAAGCCCCCGCGGCTGCGCCTCATGCCGGGGCCTCCAGAGGATCATGGGTGATGAAGGAGAGAATGTCGTTGCTGGCGAAGCCCAGCGCCATCGGCAGGGTCGTGCCCGGCACCACGGCGACGTCGTAGAGTTCGGCCACCGCGCCATCGATGCGGAACCACTGCACGCAGGCGCCGGTGGTGAGGTCGATCACCTGCAGGCCGCACCAGGGTTCGGAACTGGTGTCGCGCAGGCGCTGGTCCAGCGCCAGGCCCTCGAAGCGTTCATAGCGTGGCTTGGAGAGTCCCACGAAGGCAAACCGGCCATGGAATGCCAGGCCCCGCACGAAGCCGGGGCAGAAGACCAGCGGCTTGAAGCTGCCCTTGCCCCCATCAATCTCCACATGGCCCAGTTCGCCGGTGCCGGAATTCAGGACCCACAGCCTGCCGTTCCACAGCCGGGGCGAGTGCGGCATCGACAGGCCCTCGCAGACGATTGCACTGCTGTCCACATCGATGACGACCCCGCCATCCGCCCGCCGGTCGCGCCAGCCGTCGATGGTGTCGGAGCGGCTGACGGCGGAGACATAGCGCGGCCTTCCCTTGTCCATCGCCAGCCCGTTCAGGTGGCAGCGGTCCTCGTCGATGATCCTGGAAATGAAGGGCGGCTTCCAGACGGGGGTGAAGCTGTGGGCGGAGGAGGGCCTGGCGAGGCAGTTGAAGCGGGTGTTGACGAAGATGACGCCACCGTCCCCGGTCAGCCCCACGTCATGGGCGTCGAGCACCCCCGTCACATGGCAGGTGCGCGGCACGAAGCAGGCATCATATGTGTGGTTGATCCTCTCGCCGGGCCTCAGCGCATTCTCGAAGCGGATGATCTGGAACAGGCTCGCCAGCACGATCCGCCCTGGCGCGGTGGCCAGCCCCATGGCCTTCTGGAAAAAGCGCTCGTGCACGTTGAGGCCGCCCTGGCCGTTGCGGCCCAAGAGGTAGAACTTGCCTGACTGGTAGGAGGAGATCGCGACCGAGATCCCGTGCGAAGCGAGAAGGCCCGGCAACCCGGGCGAGCAGGAATACTTGACGCCCGGCGCGGACCCTGCCTCGTCATTCGCCGCCTTGCTGTCAGGTGCTTCGGTGTTGCTCATCCCCGGATTCCCTGTCTTCCCGAACGTGATTGCAGCACTGGCGTGCCGGACGCAACAGCCACATCCAACTGCCAACTGGACCATAACGGTGCAAGTGGGGATTGCTCTATCTTGACAGGCGCAACCAATCAATTGGATAACGAGTCAGTCAGCGATAAATCGATTTCTTCACGTTTTGGTGGCGACGACTCATGAACGTCAGATCACTCCGCAGGACACTTCTGCTGAGTTCGACCGTCGCGATGACCGGGCTCGCCGGCTATGGCCGCGCAGCCTATGCGGATTGCACCCTGTCAACGCCACCCTCCACCTACCTGTGCAGCGGCGCGACCACCGATACGCAATCGATTGATGCCGACAACGCCACCGTCTCGACCCAACCGGGATTCAGCATTGACACTCGCCCCCCTGGATCGGGCGGCAACGCAATCGAGATCATCGCAGACGGTAGCCTGAGTTTCACCGATGCCTATCAGTCCTCTATCACCGGCCAGGTCAACGGCCTGTTCGTCTCGGGTGAGGCCGTAACGATCGACGTGAATGGCGATGTCACGGGTGTCGAACAGAACGGCATTGTTGCCGAGCAACTGAGTCAAGGCTCCACGGGCAACGTGACGGTGACGGCGGGCACAGGCTCCACGGTCACGGGTGGAGAATTCGGCATCCGCGCACTCAACAACTCGCTGACAGGCAACCTGTCCGTAACGGCAAAGGGGGAGGTCAGGGGCTCCGCCTTTGACGGCATCTATGCCAAACTCGGAAATTCATCGGCCCCGACCGGCAACCTGAGCGTCACGACAGATGCCGGATCATACGTCTACGGCTATCAGGATGGCATTGACGCAAGGAATGCCGGCCGCGGCGCGACGCGCGTCATCGTCAACGGCGACGTCCTGGGCAAGAACGAATATGGCCTCTACGTCGGGAACGCCAATCCCAATGCCACGGGCAGCATGGAGGT
>JADCDC010000433.1 GCA_020252385.1 Aestuariivirga sp. | reverse complement strand
CTTCCTGACCGCGATCTCGATGAAGCCGTCACGCCGCGAGGAGGCGAGCGAGTAGAAGCGCGGCTCGCAGGAGCCTCGCGGGAGGACGCCGAGAAGATCGCCGGGCACGAACCTCCCGAAGCCCTTGCCGGTGAGGCAGTACCACAGCGGCAGCTTCGGAAAAGCAAAGCGCAGGATGGCGGTGGGGGCCTGCACCTCCGCCCCATAGTCGCGGCGTGAGATGAGGGTCAGCGCCAGCGTCTCGGCCCGCACTGGCTGGTGGATCAGGTCGAGTTCGATTCCGATTGCCTGACCCAGTGCGCGGCCCCAGCGCGCGAAGTCCTGCGGCGACTGACGGTTGACGGTGCCGACTGGAAGCAGCTGCCTCCAGCCCTTCGCCACTGCGGCTTCGGAGACAGCCCTGGCGAAGCCGCAGAATGCCGGAAAGCTGCTGTCGCCGAACCCAAGCACCGCGAGGGGTGCTGCCGGAGCATGTGCGAGGCTCGCGACGCGATCAAGGAAGCCCCTGGCGGAGGAGGGCGCATCGCCGTCGCCATAGGTGGCTGCGAGAATGATGATCCGCCGCGCGCGGATGTAGCGGGCAGGATCGAAGGCGGACATCGGCGCGGCATGAACCGTCTGCCCCGCATTGCTCAGCGCCTTGTGCAGTGTCGCCGCGAAGCCCCAGCTGCTGCCGTTCTCACTGCCGACGAGCAATATCGTCTCGGCCGTTGCCGCAGCCCCGTTGCCGCGGATGTTCGGCCGGCCGCGCCGTGAGGCAATCCACAGCATCACGCCTGTACCGCCCATCACCGGCACGCCCAGCGCCATGAGCCCGAGGATGAGCCCCAGCACCGAGGCACCCTGCCCCGTGTGCAGCATGTAGACCGTCTCGGACGCGGACTCCCATGGGGTGAGAGCACTCCAGCCCAGCAGCGCGCCCGTGCCCTGGTCGATGTAGCCAGTGCCGCGGCTTGTCTTCAGCGTGAAGACGTCGGTTGCATCGCCTGGATAGGGAAAGGCGAGCTCGCGAAGCTCGGCGGCAGGTGTCTGTGCGAGAAGGTCCATGCGCGAGAGCGCGAGGCCAGTGTTGCCGCTCACCACGGCGGGCGCGCCGGGCATGGCGGCCTTGTCAGGCAACAGGCCGAAGGTTGATGCCGTCATCCACAACGCGGTCAGGGAAGAGAGGAGCAGTCCCGCAAAGCTGATGCGTGCGATCTCCACATGGATGCGGCCAGCGACGGGCCCCCTGAGGGGGGTGAACCAGCGCCGCCAGCCACCTGCACGGCGCGCCACGAGGAAGGCGCCCGAGATTGCGAGAATGAGCATCGCCGCCGCACCCGCCGCCATCACGATGCGACCCGTGTCGTCGAGGAACAGCGAGCGGTGCAACGTCCTGAGCCAGCGTTCAACGGGATCGGGATCGGCCGAACCGATGCCCTGACCCGAAACCGGATCGATCTCGGCAGCACCGGGCACGCCATTGTCGAACCAATAGGCCGTGATCCGGCCAGACGGCGAGCGCCTGATCTGCTCGACGCCTGGATATGCGGCGTGGATGCGCTGCGCCAAGGCGCCCACTGTCAGGGCCGCATCCGCTTGCGGCGCGGTGAGACGCTCCGCTGCCGGGAACACCGACAGCGCAGCTCCGCTCAGAGCCAGAAGCGTCACGAGGGCCAGGGCAAGAAGCCCCGGCCAGCGATGCATTGCGCGGATCATGCCCAAGCCTCCCTCACATGCCGTAGGCGAAGCTGGCGATGTAGCGGCGGCCCCGCACCGGTTTTCCGGCTCCGGCGGTGGTGAGAGGAACGGCCACCTCGTTCGGGCTGTCGCGCATGTCCTCGACTGCCGCGTCGATGTGCAGCGTGTAGCCGGCATCGAACAGGGCATCGGCCAGATCGAGCGTGACTTCCAGCGTGCGGCCAGCGCCGACACTGGCGCCGGTGATGCCGTTCACCTGCGCGGTGTCGCCGCCGGTCGCCCGGTTCCAGTCGGTGAGATGCTGGTAGTACTTCGACTTGTTGCCCGCCATCCACAGGCTGCCGACATATTTGTCGGACGAGTCGGTGACATAGACAGCGAGATATGCGCCGTCGCCGCCATAGTTGTTCAGCGACGTCGTGAGCGTGACGGGGCGCGCCATTGCAACACCGGGAAGGGTGAGTGCTGTGGTGAGCGCGAGCAAGGCGAGAATGGATTTCATGAAGTTCGGCCTCATAGGGGAGGAGTGGAATTGACGGCGGGTCCTCAGTTCACCTGAGCCTTGGGAGCTGTACCGCTGCCAAACAGGCCGTTCTCAGGCGGGGTGACGGTGCCGGCCGGAGCAGGATTCCTTGCTGCGCCGCATGCGCCATCATCGTCGTCACATTCATCGTTATCGTCTTCATCGTCATCGTCTTCATTATCGTCGTCGTCATTACCGCCCCTGCGGGGGCCTTCATCCTTCTCATCATCATCGTCATCGACGAGGATGAGAGGCGTAGTGCCCTGCGCGGTGTCGAGAATCGTCTCCACAGCATCCGCTGCAGGAATGGATGCAGGCGCGCGCATGGCGCTCCAGGCTGGAATGGCAATAGCCGCCGTGAGCGCCGTGGTGGCGAAGAGAACGCTGATGGTCTTCTTCATGTCGGGGTCTCCGTTGTTGACGGACACACTCTGGGGACGTGAACTGAGCGCAACCTGACGGCCAGGCATTTTCCGCTTCAGCTTGCCGTCAGGAACAAGAAAACCCCGCCGGGACGGGCGGGGCATTGTGGCGACAGGCTCCTCGGCAGCGGGATAAGGTGGGGCGAGCGCGATGCGGAAACAGACCGGAGGGTCAAGAGATCAACCACTCCAGAGGCGTACTGTCACTCGTCGGCGCCGTCGTCCTCTTCCTCCTCGTACTCGATTCGGATCACCTGAAGGGTCGCTGGATGGACTGTCACTTCGAGTGCACGGCCTTGGGCATCGCGGCCGTCGATCTCGTAGCAGCCGTCGTCGATCTTGATGCGCCGCACGCGCCAGCCTTTGCTCTCCGCCAGCCTTGCAACCGCCTCACGCGGCTGCCAATCAGACATGGGCACGAAACAGCCGTCTTCTTCGGCAAGCGCTGCCCCTGTTGGCCACACCACAAGAAAGGCGAGAATTATCAGAGTCTTCCTCATCGGGCCCATTCCATGTTACGGCCAATACGGGAAAACTTGCGCCGTGAAGCTGACAGCATCCTGAAGTGCCCGGCCTGCGCCCGTCAGCGTGCCGTCAGCCTGAACGGACAAGGAAAGCCGGAACGACGAGGATTGGCCAGACATGCGCATTCTGCTGATAGAGGACGACACGGTTCTGGGCGCTGCGGTTCGCGACCAGATCGCCGCTGACGGCCACCCCGTCGATTGGGTCACGCGCCTCGATACCGCGCGCGATGCCCTGGCCGGAGCCGCCTTTGACCTCATCCTGCTCGATCTCATGTTGCCAGACGGCCGCGGCATACCCTTTCTCAAGGCGCTGCGCATCCGAGGCGACGCGACGCCCGTCATCATCCTCACGGCGCTCGACCAGGTCTCGGACCGAATCGAGGGGTTGAATGCCGGGGCCGACGACTACATCGTAAAGCCCTTCGACCTCTCTGAACTCTCCGCCCGCATCGGTTCGGTGGCCCGGCGCTATACCGGTAACCCCAACCCGATCGTCACCCATGGCGATCTCGAGATCGACCGCGCCGCGCGCAGCATCCGCCGCAAGGGCAAGCCGTTGCAGCTGACGGCGCGCGAATGGGCGCTCCTGGAGGCCTTCCTCACGCGCCCTGGGCAATTGCTCTCCAAGACGCAACTCGAGGAGAAGCTCTATGCCTTCGAGTCCGAGGTGGAGAGCAACACGATCGAGGTGCATGTCAGCCGCCTGCGCAAGAAGCTCGGCAGCAACGTGATCGAGACGGAGCGCGGCCTCGGATACAGGCTGGGTGCGCCGTGAAACGTTCCATGAGCCTCCAGGCCAGGCTCGGCATCTCGCTCGGAATCCTTCTGACACTGCTGTGGCTCGCCGCCGCTGCCGTCACCGCCCTTGTCCTGCGCCAGGAAATGGATGAGGTGTTCGACTCCGCCCTGCAGGAGACGGCACAGCGCCTGTTGCCCCTTGCGGTGCTCGACATCGTGGGCCGTGACGAAGATGGCGTCACACAACGGCTGGGCACTGTACGGGAGCACAACGAATACTTCACCTACATCGTGCGCGATGCGGAAGAGCGCATCCTGCTGCAGTCACATGCCGCCGACCCGCAGATATTCCCGCGATATGACGGGGCAGGTTTCCGCCAGACGGCGACCCACCGCATCTACAACGATGACGCGCTCCAGGGAAGTATCCGGATATCGATCGCCGAGCCGCTTTCCCATCGCGCATCCGTATCCCGGGAGATCGAGCTTGGCCTCGGCCTTCCGCTGCTGGTGGTCATCCCTATTGCAATTGCTGCGATCATGATGGCCGTGCGGGCAAGCCTTGCACCAATCCGGCGTTTCCGGGCCGGTCTCGGCTCACGCAGCGCCCGCGATCTGTCGCCCGTTCCTGCAGGCGATCTTCCCGCTGAAATCGCTCCGCTTGCGGCCAGTCTCAACGATGTGCTGGCGAGGCTCACCGCTGCTTTCGAGGCGGAGCGCAGCTTTGCGGCCAATGCCGCTCATGAACTTCGCACGCCTCTGGCAGGCGCCATTGCCCAGGTCCAGCGACTGCGCAGCGAGACGGCGGACACCTCAGCCGCCGCCCGCGCCGCAGAAATCGAGGTGACACTCAAGCGGCTTACCCGTCTTTCGGAACGCCTGCTGCAACTGGCCCGCGCCGAAGGCGGCCGACTGCGCGTTGACGCTCCGCTGGAT
>JADCDC010000432.1 GCA_020252385.1 Aestuariivirga sp. | reverse complement strand
CGATGCCAACGGCGACGGCCGCCACGAGGGCATAGACAAGAAAGCTCCGGCGCTTTCTTGCGACCTCCGCCGCATAGGTCGCCGCCAGCGTCTCGATCGAGGGGCGAGCAGGTGCTGCGGCTGAGGCTGTCATGCGCGGGTCATCGGGTGGGAAGGGGGACCGCGCCGGCGGACCCCGCTCCGCTCCTTACTGCTTGCGCAGCGTGTCGACGAACTTGTTGAGCTCGACGATCACCTCATAGTCGGCATGCGAGGTGGGCGCCCAGACCTGGGCCTCGCCGTCGGTCAGCACCTGGAAGGCTTCCGGATCGTTCTTGTCGACGTTGAAGAAGGCATCCCTGATCTGGGCCTTCAGATCGTCGGGCAGGTTCGACAGCATGGCGACGGGAGAGTTCACGATCTGGTCCGACTTGAAGATCATGCGGAAGTCGTCGTACTTCGCCATGTCCTTGCGCTCCATGCGGCGGAGCAGCGACTCGTTCTCGTCGTTCCACCAGTTGAAGGCGGCATCGACCTGGCCCTGCTGAAGCGCGATGATCGCGTTCTCGTGGCTGCCGGTGTAGACGACGTTGGCGAAGAACTCCTCCGGATTGATGCCCATCTTGTTCATGGCATAGCGCGGGACGTTGTTGCCGGAGGTGGAATTCGGATCGACGAGGCCGAGGTTCTTGCCTTTCAGGTCCTCGATCTTCTGGTAGGGCGAATCGGCCCTGACCCACAGCACGGAATAATACCCCTTGCTGCCGTCCTTGCCCACCTGCATGCCGAAGGGCTCGATCTTGGCGCCGTTCATATAGGCGCGTGCATAGGCAGCCGGGCCGTACTGCGCGATATGGATGTTGCCGGCGATCTGGCCCTCGATGACGGCGGCGTAGTCATTGGCGATGCGCAGCTTGACGGGAACGCCGAGTTGCTTCGAGAGATACTGGACGAAGGGCTCGTAGCGCTTCTCCGTGCCGGTGGCGTTTTCGTCGGGCACGGCGGCGATGATGAGTTCCGGATACTGCTGCTTCCAGTCGGCAAGGGCCGCTGTGCCGCTGACGGACAGTGCTGCGAGGCCGGCGGCGGCCTGGAGGATCGATCGGCGCGTCAACATGGGTGGTGCTCCTGTTTGCTCAGTCGGTTGTGGGGAAGCGGTGTCAGGCCGCGCTTTGCAGCGCGCTGATATCCTTGCGGTACTGTGCCGAGGCCTCCGCCGTGTCCATGACGTCGTTGGCTTCGAAACCATAGAGGTCGTCGATGACGCTGGGCGTCAGTTCTTCCGGCGGGCCATCGAACACGATGCAGCCCTCACGCATGCCGAGAAGCCGGCTGCAGTAGCTCCGCGACAGTTCGATCGAGTGCAGATTGCACAGAACGGTGATGCCCTTCTCGCGGTTGAGATCGCGCAACGCGTTCATCACGATCTGCGTGTTGCGCGGATCGAGCGAGGCGACCGGTTCGTCGGCGAGGATGATGCGCGGGTTCTGCACCAGCGTACGGGCGATCGCCACGCGCTGCTGCTGGCCGCCGGAGAGGCTTTCCGCTCGCTGCCCCGCCAGTTCGCCGAGGTCAAGGCGCTCGAGGGCGGCGAGTGCCCGCAGCTTTTCGGCTTCGGGCCACGCCTTGAGCAGGGTGGGCAGCAGCGACATGGAGTTGATCCGCCCCATCAGCACGTTGGTCAGCACATCGAGGCGTCCGGCGAGGTTGAACTGCTGGAAAATCATGCCGCAGGAGGAGCGCCAGTCCCGAAGCGCCTGGCCACGCAGCTCGGTGACGGTCTTGCCCTCGAAGACGATCCTGCCTTCGGAGGGGTCGACAAGCCGGTTGATGCAGCGGAGCAGTGTGGACTTGCCGGCACCCGAGCGGCCGATCACGCCGACGAAGGAACCATCCGCTATGTCGGCGGTCACGGCCGCAAGAGCCGCCTTCCCGCTGAAGCGCTTTCCGAGGTTTTCGATCCTGAGCATGTCGCCATCCCTTGTTCGCGTCCTTTAGCGCGAAGCGGACAACAGCAGGATGACAGCGGCATTGCAGAAGGATGACGGCACGCAAGGCCGATGCCCGTGCATGTGGTGTCGGGCCCCGGCATCGCAGTCGAGGCGCGGGTGAGGTCCGCCGTATCGATGCGCGGAGAAGCCCGGAAGTTCAAGGCGCTGCGGTCCGACCGCCGCCACGGTGCCGAGGCATGTGTGAAGCTTTTGTGACGGACCTGAGCCGCTGATCCGGGCAGTTGATTGTGACAACGCCTTTCTATCTAGAATCGGGCAGCGACATCGAACATGACCAGGGGGAGCCCATGAACAAGAAGACGACGAGAAAAAAGGCACCGGCCGATGCCAATGCCGAGGCCGCAAAGCCGGTGCCTACCCGCCGCAAGGCTGCGGCGAAGGCGAAGGCAAAGGCAGCGGATGGAAAGCTCTTCGACTTCATCGGCAAGGTTGAGAGCATTGTGGTCAGGACCGGCACCGGCGGCGAAACCTTCCAGTTCGGCCTCCGCGGACGTCATGGACTTCGCCAGACCCTCGCCCTGGGGACGTCCGACAGTTTCGCCCTGTCCATCATGGCGCCCATCGTGACCGCGGCCCACGCCACCGAAACCAAGATCGGTGTGCGCGTGGCACCCGGGCAGGGCAGCATTCCGCAGGTGATCGAGGTGGCAAGCCGTCCGAAGCTCGCCAAGGGAAGCTGAGCACAGGGCTGTCGAGGCTGCGGCGCAGGAACCGGACTAGACAGTCCACAGCACGTCGTGGTTGGTGATCGGACGCTCGAAGCGGACACCGGCCTCGATGAATGTCGCAGCAAGATCGCGCATGGCCTTGAGCGAGGCCATCTGCTGCGCGTCCTCCAGCGAAGCCCAAATGCTGACATTCGTCATCGCGCCGTTCTCCCGGTCGATGCCGGCATGGTAGCCACGACTTCCCCTGAGCGCGCGAATGGCCGGAACCAGCGTGTCCTTGCTGGCGCGCAACAGTGTCTCGATGGCTTCGGCACGGGCAGGATCGAAACGCCCTAGCGAAATCCTGACCACCGTCATGCGCGCCAACCAATGTTGACGGGCGATCGGCCCACGTCAAGCGATGCCCCGGGCTAACCCGTGGTCACCTTTCGTCGAACGTTCAAGATTGCGCCATGCGGCACAATTCCAGAGGATATCATATGCTAGAAGGAACATGCTCATGTTGGCCCTCCGCGGCCAGCCGCAGCATCATCGACATTTCAGGAGTGAAGCCCGATGACCAGCAGACGCCAGTTCCTTGGAGCCCTGCCCGCGACGGGTGCGGCCTTTGCATTCGGCAGCGCCCTGGTCGCGGAGCCCGGCGCCGTGTCGGCGCAGAACGCTCCCGCTCTGCAGCCCGGGCATTTCCACCCGAAGGGCAAGGTCCCCTCGGAGCATACGAGGGCTGTGCTCAAGGCCGCGGAGCAGGCCTTGCCCTTCTCCGATACGCGCGACTTCGATGAGTTCAACAAGGGCTTCATTGCCCGCCGCGAGAACCCTGTCATCCCGTCTGACTCGGGCGGCGTGGCCTGGGACGATTCGCAATGGGCCTTCCTTGATGGCGAGGGGCCGTTCGAGGCGATCCATCCCTCGCTTCTGCGTATCGCCAAGCTGAACCGGAACTTCGGCCTCTATGAGGTCGTGCCCGGCGTCTACCAGGTGCGCGGCTTCGATCTGGCGCAGACGACCTTCGTGCGGGGCAAGACCGGCTGGATCGTGTTCGACGTCCTGGTTTCTGCCGAGACGATGCGCGCCGCATGGGAACTGTTCCAGCGGCACCGGGGCGAAGGCCTGCCCGTGACCGCGGTGATCTATTCGCACAATCATGGAGATCACTGGGGCGGCGTGCGCGGCATCCTGACGGATGAGGACGTCTCGTCAGGCCGGGTGCCGGTCATCGCGCCCGCAGGCTTCATGGAGAACGCGATCTCGGAGAACGTCTTTGCCGGAAACGCGATGAACCGACGGCTGTTCTATCAGTACGGTATCCTGCTGCCGATCAGTCCCTTCGGCTACGTGACGCAGGGCCTCGGCCCCCGTGTTTCCGCCGGCGCGACCGGCCTCATACCGCCCACGCGCCTCGTGTCGGAACCGATCGAGGAGTTCGAGGTCGACGGCGTCGCCATGGTGTTCCAGAACACGCCGAACACCGAGGCGCCCTCCGAGATGAACACCTGGATCCCGCAGTACAAGACGCTGTGGATGGCCGAGAACATCAACGCTACGCTGCACAACATCTATACCCTGCGCGGCGCGCCCGTGCGCGATGCCCTGCGCTGGTCGAAATACATCAACGAGGCGCTCTACCGCTTCGCCGACGAGGCGGAGGTGATGATCGCCTCGCACCACTGGCCGCGCTGGGGCAAGGACCGCATCAAGGACGTGCTGCGCGGCCAGCGCGACATCTATGCCAACATGAACAACCAGGTTCTGCACTTCGCGAACCAGGGTGTCACGATCAACCAGATCCACAATGTCTACGAGGTGCCGCAGGGCCTGCAGCAGATGTGGTATGCGCGGGGATATCACGGCTCGCCCCAGCACAATGCGCGTGGCGTCGTGCAGCGCTTCCTCGGATTCTGGGACTGCAATCCGGCAACGCTCATCCCGCTGTCGCCCGCCGACTCCGCACCGCTCTATGTCGAGATGATGGGGGGTGCCGAAGCGATCATGGCGCGGGCGCGGACGCTGCACGACCAGGGCAGCTACCTGCTCGCGACCGAGATCCTGAACAAGCTCGTCCAGGCCGAACCGCAGAACCAGCCGGCGCGGGAAATGCTGGCCGACGCCTTCGAGCAGATCGGCTACCAGCAGGAAAATCCGGGCCTTCGCAACTCCTTCCTGTCGGGCGCCTTCGAACTGCGCTCAGGGATTCCGACGGGCGAAACGGCCGATACCTCCTCGCCCGACGTCATTCGCGGCATGTCGACCGAGCAATGGCTGAACTTCCTCGGCATCAAGCTCGACAGCCGCAAGGCTGGGGAGGCAGCGTTCAAGATCAACCTTGCCACGCCGGACAATGGCGAGATGTTCGTGATCGAACTGGTCAACGGCACGCTCACCAACATCCAGGGCTTCAGCGCCCCGGACGCCGACCTCAGCCTTGCCCTGAACCGCAGCGACCTCAGCGCCATCATGTCGGG
>JADCDC010000431.1 GCA_020252385.1 Aestuariivirga sp. | reverse complement strand
GGTCGTTCTGGAGGCCGAGGAACACGGTTCCGTCCGCCGTCGGGTAGGGCCCGTAGGGATAGATGGTGGCATGGCTGGCGCCGCTCCGCTTCGGCGGCGAGGCGCCGTCGAAGGCATAGTACATCGGAAAGCCCATCCACTCCGCCATGGCTTCCAGCATCGAGACATCGATGTGGTCGCCGCGGCCCGTCTTCGTGCGGTTGAGGAGGGCGGCGAGGATCGCCTGGCAGGCCGTGACGCCTGCCGCGATGTCGGCAATCGAGATGCCGGCCTTCGCCATGTGCTCGTCCGTGCCGGTGACCGACAGGAAGCCTGCCTCCGCCTGGATCAGCAGGTCATAGGCCTTGGCCTCCTCATAGGGTCCGCCTGCGCCATAGCCCGAGATCGAGCAGGTGACGAGGCGGGGATTTTCCGCCCTGAGCGCTTCGTGTCCGAGGCCCAGCCGGTCGAGGGCGCCGGGTGCCAGGTTCTGAACGAAGACGTCTGCCCTGGCGATGATGCGCTTCAGCGCCGCGATGGATGAGGGCTGCTTGAGATCGAGTGCCAGGCTCTGCTTCGAGCGGTTGGTCCACACGAAATGGCTGGCGAGGCCGCGCGTCCGCCGGTCATAGGCGCGGGCGAAATCACCACCATCGGGCCGCTCCACCTTGATGACGCGGGCGCCGTGGTCGGCAAGAAGCCTGGTGCAGTAGGGCGCGGCGATGGCCTGCTCCAGCGACACGACGAGGATGCCGTCGAGCGGGCGACTCATCGGGACGCCTCGATCACGGCCTCGGCCGTCATGGCAAGGCCCTCTTCGGCATTGGCCGCCCACAGCGCCATTTTTCCGTCCGCTCCGGGCGGGCTGGCGTTCACGCTCATGGAGGCCCCGTCGAACAGGGGCGACAGGGCGCGGAAGGAGAAGTGCCGCACCCGCGCGCCGGGCGCGTTCCGTCCGATGAGGTCGACGAGCAGTGTCGCAATCAGCGGGCCGTGCACGACGAGGCCCGGATAGCCTTCGACCGTGCGCGCATAGTCGCGGTCATAGTGGATGCGATGGCCGTTGAAGGTGAGTGCGGAATAGCGGAACAGCATGACGGCATCGGGTGTCAGCTCGCGCCGCCAGTTCCCCCGCTCCGCCCTGCGCGGCGATGCCGTTGCGGCGGTGCCGCCGAGGCTGCGGTAGACGATGTCATGCTCGTCGATGAGTGCGGGGCCCTCGTCATCGCGGCGGCTCAGCTCATGCCGCACGGTCACGAACACCATGGAGCCGCTCGCGCCGGTCTTCGGCGTCACCGCGGCGATGCGCGAAACGCGGCGCAGTTCGTCGCCGACGCGGATGTCCTTCAGGAAGGAGAAGCGGCTGCCCGCCCACATGCGCCGCGGATGCTCGGGAAGTGCCGGAATGAAGTCGCCGCGCCGCGCGTGTCCATCGGGGCCAAGCTCAGACTGCGGTGTGCGGGGCAGGAAGAACAGCCAGTGCGAGAGCGGCGGAATGACGTCGCCCGGGCGGAACCTCCTGTCTCTGTAGTCGAGCATCGCTGCAAAGCGTTCGAGCGGGCCCGGGGTGACAGTGTCTTCCGCTTCCTCGCTCCGGCCCACCCACTGCGACACATCCTCGCCCGTCATCCAGCGTCAGGCCTTCTCGAAGCGGATCGGTTGTGCGCCTTCCCACAGCGTGCGGCGGCCGAGTTCGGCCAGGGTCTCGAGGCCCGACGTCAGGGTGATGAAGTGGTTCCCCGCAAGCTGGCCCATCTTGCTGGCGAAATGCACGCCGCCATAGGCGAGCAGGATCTCTGTTTCCGAGATGCCGCCGGGATAGAGCAGCACCTGGCCCGGTGCTGGAAAGCTCGTATGGTTCTCGTATCCCACACCGAAGTCGAGATCGCCGAGCGGGATCCACACCGCCTCGCCGCTCCAGCGCACATGCACGATCCTGCCGCTGAACGGCATGTGGCGGAGGAAGGCCGCGCAGGTCTTCGGCGCCTTCTCGACCTCGAGCCGCGCGTCGAAGGAATGGTCCGCGATCGTCACCTTGAGGGTCGTCATCGAGCGTCTTCCTTCCCGTGTTGCGCGTGATCCGCGTAAGCCTTCGCCCGCCAATTCCGGTCGTTGCATCGATTGATGCGGTTCCAGTCTCAATCCTTGGCGTGAGCCAACTAAACTCTTCTCCAGCATAAAGAAGAATGTGGATTTTTCAAATCCGGCATGTTTCTATTCCGCTCCTGAAAGCTTCAAACAGGCCGCAATCCGCGGCAGGATCGGGAGACAAGCGATGGCAAAGGAAATTCTCTGTGCGTTCGGCACCGACATCGACTCGGTTGCAGGCCAGATCGGGTCTTACGGCGGCGGAGATTCGCCCTCGGACATCCAGCGTGGCATCTTCGCCAGTGAGGTGGGCAACATCCGCCTGCTCAACCTCTTCAAGAAATACAAGCTGCGCACCAGCTTCTTCATTCCGGGCCATTCGATCGAGACCTTCCCCAACGAGGTGAAGCGCATCGTCGACGAGGGCCATGAGATCGGCGCGCATGGATACCTG